>JACCTQ010000321.1 GCA_013812265.1 Actinomycetota bacterium | reverse complement strand
GTCGGTTGACGTCCAAGTCGATCGACGAAAGGAGCACCACGATGGCCGAGGGCCACAGCATGACCGTTGCCGATGTCGTTGCCGATGTGCTCGCCGGCGAGGCCGGCGACTTCTTGCGGGAGGCGGTTGAGCTCGTCGCGCGCGAGTTGATGGAGGCGGAGATCTCGGCTGAGATCGGCGCCGCCCGCGGCGAGGTGAGCCCTGATCGGAGGACTCACCGCAACGGCTACCGGCCACGCGGGTGGGAGACGCGGGTGGGAGAGGTCGAGCTCGCGATCCCGCGTGCCCGTTCGGGTCCAGCCTACTTCCCGAGCTTCCTCGAGCCGCGGCGGCGATCAGAGCAGGCGATCGTAGCCGTGGTGCTGGAGGCGTACGTCAACGGCGTCTCGACGCGCAAGGTCGACCGTCTGGTCGAGCAGCTGGGCCTGCAGGGGATGACGAAGGACCGCGTCTCCGCGCTCTGCCGTCTCCTCGACGAGCAGGTGAGCGCCTTCAGGGAGCGTCCGCTCGAGGGCGCCTATCCCTACCTGTGGCTGGACGCCAAGCAGCTCAAGGTGCGCGACCAGGCCCACGTCCGCTCGAAGGCGCTGGTGGTTGCCTACGCCGTGCACGAGACGGGGCGGCGCGAGGTGATCGGGATCGATCTGGGCGAGGTCGAGTCGGAGGCGTTCTGGCTCGAGTTCCTGCGCTCGCTGCGCCAGCGTGGCCTGGACGGCGTGCGCCTGGCCGTCTCCGACGACCACCAAGGGCTCAAAGCCGCGATCGCCCGCGTGCTTGCCTGCCCCTGGCAGCGCTGCACGGTGCACTTCGTCCGCTCGATGCACCAGCACTGCCGGCCGGCCCAGCGCTCGCTCGTCTCGGCGGCGCTGCGCGAGGTCTTCAACTCCGACAGCCGCGAGCAAGCACGCGAGCGCGTCTCCGAGCTCGTCGAGCGGCTCGGCGCGATCGTGCCCAAGGTGTGCGCACTGCTCGAGCAGGGCGAGGACGACCTGCTCGCCTTCTACTGCTTCCCGGCGGCGCACTGGTCGAAGCTCCGTAGTACGAATCCGCTCGAGCGCGTCAACCGCGAGATCGGACGGCGCTCAGACGTCGTCGGCATCTTCCCCAACGACGCCGCGGCGATCCGGCTCGCCGGCGCGCTCCTTATCGAGCAGAACGATGAATGGCTCGTCAGCCGCCGCTACCTGTCCTCCGAGTCGATCGCTCTCGCCCTCGCCCTCGACATCGAGGACGAGAGCGATCGTCAGCGCGAGGAGGTGATCGAGCTCACCGCGGCCTGAGCCGCCACGAGGTCGACGAGTCCGAGTTACACCACTTCAGACGACTTGACTGCCGGTCGTAGTCCGCTGCCAAAGCGCGCGAGCGCGAATCGTACCAGCTCGCTACCTACCATCGGCCCTTTGCACGCTGGAGCGGGCTACTGGGGCCGAGCGACTACTTCGACGTCAGGCGCCCTGGTCGACTTTCTGGACAGGCCCCTAGCGCCAGCCGACGCTCCGCGCCCACTCGTCGGCCTCCCGACGACGGCCCGCGGGGTCATCCGGAGGCCGCTCCTCTCCGAGCGAGGCCCCGTATCGCCTCGACCGCAACGGCGAGCGGCGGCAATCCGACCTGCGCCCGGCGCTCGTCCACGCCCTCCGGATCATCGAGCGCGAGCGGGTTCAACTCGCCCTTCTCGTCCCTACGATCCGGAAAGCTGCTTCGTGCGTCTCCCAGTCGTCGGGCCACCCGTAGGCCTCGACGATCTGCTCCAGCCGGCCGGAGTTTTGGAAGTGAACCGCCTCCATGCGGCTGTTGTAGCCGCGGAAGAGCTCACCGGTCGCGAGGAGCTCGGCGCGGACGCGCTGATCCTCCTCGTCCATCCCCCGTATCTCGGCGCGCAGCGACTCGTCCACCCAAGAGACGCTAGCTCCGCCGCCAGCCGTCGCCCAGAGACAGCGAGAGAAAGAACCCATACGACCCCGGCTGGAGAAGCCGGTACAGCGCCGGCGCGTCAAGCGCGTTCTTGCAGCCGTCCCAGCCCTTCGCCATGACCATCGAGTTCTCGTAGCCGTCGTCGGGCGCAGCCTTGTTGCCGGCATACTCCCAGCCGCGCGCGTTCTCGTGCGCCGGCGAATACACCGCCTCGCCGTCGATCGTGAGGCAGCCCTCCGCTCCGGCGCCTGGCTGCTCGGCTGCGTCGAGCGCCCACGCCTCGAGCCCCGCTGGCTGCGCCGACCGGCTTTCCCACGAGCCGGTTTGCTCCGCGTGGGAACGAAAGACCGCGTGGAAGCAGGGCCGCGTCACGGCGCAACCACCGCGCTCGGTGTCGGCGTAGCTCCACCGCACCCGCTCGCGCGCCTCGTCGAAGCAGTGCCCTGTTCCCTCTCGAGGGTTGCTGCCCGCGTACGAGCACTCGCGGTTGTGGCCCGCTTCCAGCGCCCGGAGCCAGACGCCCTCCTCCGTGAAAGTGGCAAAGTGCCGGAACTTCTGCTCGCTCGCCTGCCCGTTCAGCGTGACGACGAGCTTCGGCTCCTTCACGAACGCCGGGCCGAGCGGCGACGGACAGGCGCCGCAGAGTGACGTGACCGATCCATACAGGTCGACGCCCGTCCGCCGGAAGCGCCATCGGTAGCGCAGGCGGAGAAGTCGCTTCGTCCAGCCGTCGCCGAGCCAGACGTCCTGGCGGTAGTAAGCCCCGCCGGCGGGGAGAGGCCCGAACGACGGGCGTGACCACGAGGTCACGCCGAACGGGCCGCAGCGGCGCATGCTGAGGTGCCACGTGTTCTCCCAGGAGCGGTCACCCGACCCGCGGGCGAGCTCGACCCCGAACGTGCCGATGCCCCCGTGCTCGGGGTTGTTGAGCTCACCGAACCCGTCCTCGCGGACGTCGTTCGAGACGACGTGCCCGAGCCGGGAGACGTAGCGGGCGACATAGCCCACGCCCACGACATCCGTGCCGAGGCAGCGCCTGAAGATCGTCCACCTGCCGTCGGCGTTCGTGAAGGTGACGGCGTTTGCGTCGCTCCGAATCTGAACATCCCTGGTCGAGAAGGGCGCGCCGACACCGCCCTGCGGCAGCCTGCGCTCCGAGCCCTCCACTCCGAGGACGAGCAAGGCGAGTATGAGCCCGCCGGCAACCCGGCGCGATCGCAACCACACGCAAGGGATTCTCGCGACGAGCCGAACGGGCTGCCGAAACCAGCCGCGAGCGATCCCGGGTCGGCCAGACCCTGAGCCGGCTCCTTACGCGGCCAGACTGTTCACCTGCGCCGGCTCTTCGGGCGTGTCGTCCGCAGCGCGACGCCGCAGGAGCAGC
>JACCTQ010000314.1 GCA_013812265.1 Actinomycetota bacterium | reverse complement strand
CTCGATGCGGCGTCCGGTGCGGGGCGCGCAACGTACCGCCGTTTGCTAGTGCGCGACGTGCAACGGGTCCCGAAACGGTAGGCGGCTGTGGCGGCAACGCGCGCATTTCTCGTAGCACTTCCGCGCGTGATTCGTTTCGTCGCCTGGCACGTGCCTGGCAGGCACCGGTTGTGCGCCTACGGGCGTTCGAGGAGCACCCGGTCACCCCGCCTGCGCGCCACGCGGGCGGCCGCGAACGCGAGACCACCGAGCAAGAGCAACGGCGCGACGACGATCAGTCCGTACAGCACCCATGCGATTTCCTTCGCGAGGATCGTCCCGGCGTCCCGGAGCGCGCGCCCGATGCGCCCGGGAGGCTCGGGGACCGCGGCGGACTCCTCTCGGCTCGTCAGGGCGAGCGAGACGGTCGCGAGGCTCGCCCGTCGAACTGTCTGCCGGTTGGTGCGGCTCAGCCGGGTCAGCAGCTGTCTGGCGCCGGCGAGCTGGGCTTCGAGGCTCGCCTTAGCCTCCGGGCTAAGGGAGGGATTCCGTAGCGCCGTCTCCAACCGAGCGATCCGCGCGCGCAGCTTCGTCATCCGATCCCGGCGGACGTTGAACTCCCTCTGCAGATCCTCAACCCTGAACTGCTGGCCCGCAAGCGTGCCGAGGCTGGAGAAGCGTGCGACCGCCGTCTGCACGCGCCCGATCGGCACGCGCAGCCGCAGGGCAGCAAATCCCTCCCGTCCCGGCGTGTTGAAGCTGACCGACACGACGTGCCCGCCGAGGCTACGCGCGATCTGCATCGCCCGCCTGGTCGCGGACGACAGCGCCGCGTTGTCGCGAACGCGAATGCGCAGGTTGGCGTCGTAGGCCTGCAGACGCGTCCCGCTCGGCGGCAGCGGAGCTGCCGACTCCGCAACGCCGGCTGCCCGTGTGCCGGTGTTGGCGCCGGTGGCCTGGCTCTGAAGAGCCTTATCGCGGGTCCGACCCGGAATGCCCCTTCCGTAGAAGGGAGCGTATGTGTCGTGGCCCTCTGGCGAGGATGGCGTCGGAACGCGGGGTCCCCAGTTCGGCACGGTCTGAGCGCCGGCCGCCGGCGCCTGCTTGAGCGCGCTGCTGTCAGCCGAGACGCGCCCTGTCCCGCTCGCCGAAAGCACGGCCTGAACGAGCGCCGCGCCCAGGCCCACGGCCAGGCACATCGGGACGGCAACGAGCAGAGCGCGTCTCATCGAGATCGGCGCAGCGAATCGGCGCCAAGCCGCTCCTCCAGGCTCGCACGCAGCCACAATCCCGACCCGGTCGCGAAGCGTCTCGGGCGCCGCGGGCCGGTGCTGCCGGAGCTCGTTGACGATCGCGTCGATCCCAGCCTCAGTCATCGATCTTCACCCTCTCCTCCAGTCGTTGCAACGCCCGGCTCAGCCGGGTCGAGCAGGCGGTCGCGCTGATTCCGAGCAGCTTCGCCGCGGCCTCGCCGTCCAGGTCGAGCACGATACGAAGCGCGATCACCTCCCGCTCACCTGCCGACAGGCCTCGCAAAGCCTCCTCGACCTCCGGGCTCAGCCCTTCCCCGAACACCGGCTCACTGGTTTCGCCGATGCTTTGCTGGACGTACGTCGCCTCGCGCCGCCGGCGCCGCGCATCCGAACGTAGGTGATCGAGCGCCGTGGACCTGGCGATCTGACAGAGCCAGGTGCGAGCGCTCGCGCGGCGCGGGTCATAGCGACGCCAGGTTCGGAGCGCCTTCTCGAATGTCTCCCCGGTCAGGTCTTCCGCCACCGTTCGATCTCCAGTCAGGTACAGCAGGTACGCGAAGACGTCGTCGAGATGAGCCTCCGCGGCCTCGACGAAGCTCGGCACCGCACGCGGTACCGCTCGGCCGTGCGCTCGCCAGGTCGTGGTCGCCTCGTTCACGCAACCGTTATACGCCGCCGGTCGCTTCTGCGTCACAGCGAGTCCAGTCTCTAGCATGCGCCGCATGGCGCATCGCCTCGTCGAAAGGCTGCGAAACGGCCCTGCCATCGTCGCGGACGGCGGCATGGGAATGCTGATCTCGAGCGCTGTCCCGCGCCTTCGCTGCCCCGAGGAGGCGAATCTCCGAGCGCCGGATGCCGTCGTCTCCCTTCATGTGAGCTTCATCCGCGCCGGGGCCGATCTCATCGAGACGAACACGTTCGGCGCCAACCGCCTGAAGCTCGCGGCCCATTTCCTCGAGGACGATTTCGCGCGCATCAACAGCGCGGCGGTGAAGCTCGCTCGCGACGCTCGCGAGGTGTGTGGCCGCGATGTCTTCATCGGGGGCTCGATCGGGCCGCTCGGTGAGATCGGCGAGGTGACGGACGAGAGGCGGCGCGAGCTCTTCGCCGAGCAGGCCTCGATTCTCGAAGGTCGCGGCGCCGATCTCTTCATGGTCGAGACGTTCTACGACCTCGACGAGCTCGTCGCGGCGATCGAGGCGGTGCAGAGCGTCTCCAGCCTCCCGATCGTCGCCATGCTGACGTTCGACGAGGATGCCGAGACGCTGGCCGGCGTCTCGGCCCGGGAAGCCGCGATTCGCCTGGCCGGCTACGACCTGGCGGCGATCGGCGCCAACCACGGCGCCGGCCTCCTCGCCGCCCTGGCGGCCCTCGAGAGCATGGGCCACGAGGAGGGCGGACGCCCGCTTGCCGCACTGCCGAACATCGGTCTCGCGAGCCTGTCGGGCGGCCGTGTCATCTACCCGCACGCAAGTCCCGAGTATTTCGAGGAGTTCGCCGCGCACGCGCGCGCCCTCGGCGCCCGCCTGATCGGCGGCTGTTGCGGCACGACACCCGTCGAGATCGCGGCGATTCGCTCGGCAGTCGAGCACGAGCGCAAGCCGGCGGCGGCGCTCGTGTTCGGCGAGCGGGAGCTCGTCGTGCCCACGCTTACCGAGCCGACCGAGACGGAGCTGGAGCGCTTGCTGCGCGAGGGCGAATGGGTGATCTCCGTCCAGCTCGACCCGCCGCTCGGCGGCAGCCACGCGGGCCTGCTCGAGGTTGCTCGCACGATCAAGGAATCGGGGCGCGCCCACGTCGTCGACATCAACGACAACGCCACCGCCAGGGTGGGAATGAGCTCGATGATGACCGCAGCAGCGATCGAGCGCATCGCCGGCATCGAGACGATCCCGCATCTGACTCCGAGGGACACGACGATCATGGGCCTGGAGTCGCTGCTGCTCGGCGCCCACGCGGAGGGCGTGCGGAACATCCTCGCAGTCACCGGCGATCCACCGGAGGTGGGCGACTATCCGGGGTCCGGGGGCGTGTACGAGGTCGACTCCATCGGGCTCACGCAGATGATCACGCGCCTGAACCAGGGCGAGGACTACAACGGCAGGGCGATCGACGCGCCAACCACGTTCTTCGTCGGGGTCGCGGTCAACCCGACGGCAGACGATCTGGGCGTGGAAGTGGAGCGGTTCCACCAGAAGCTCGAGGCGGGAGCGAAGTTCGCCATGACGCAGATCGTGTTCGACCTCTCCTATCTCGACGCCTTCGTGGAGCGGCTCGGAGGGACGTCGCCGATCCCGCTGCTCGTCGGGCTGTGGCACCTCAAGAGCCACCAGCTTGCACTTCGCCTTCATAACGAGGTACCCGGGATCGTCGTTCCAGAGCCCGTGCAGGAAGCGCTCAGGGACGCCGGTCCGCGCGCGCCCGAAGTGGGCCTCCAGCTCTACCACGAGCTGTTCACCGAGGCTCGTGAACGCTACGCGGGCGTGTACGTCGTCGCGCCCTTCCGCCAGCCGGCGGCCGCGGTCGATCTGCTCCCGGCGCGCGCGATCGTGCCATCGGAAACGACTGGCCGCCCGGCCTGATCGCTAGACTCCTTGTCGGGGTCTGACCCAACAACCTACTTCGCCCCTCTTCGATCGTGACCGCGCGCGCCAAAATACTGGTTGCGGCCTTGCTGGCCGCCTTCACGCTCCCCACGGCTTCGGCCGGAGCGCCCATGCTCGTGGGCCTGTACGACGAGAACCAGTCCTTCTACACGAACCCGGCGCGGACGTTCCCGCTCATGCGGTCCCTGCGGACGCAGGTCGTGCGCGTGAACCTCTACTGGGGCGGACGCTTCGGCGCTGTGCCTCCAAAGGTCGTGGCCCCGAGGTTCGACGACCCAGCCGGCTACGGGGCCGCCAAGCAGCCGTCCGTCGGCCTGTCGGGCCTCTCGGGCGAGTTTCGCGTCCCGGCGCAGCCCGCCCGGTATCAGTACGCGCTCCTGCAGGCCTCGGACCACGACGACGTCGCCGCGCTCAAGGCGACCAACAAGGGGATCAAGGTGATCGCCTACAAGAGCGCCGCCGCCACGTTCAGCTGGGCCACGACGCCAGAGGGCGCCGACAAGGAATCTCTCCCGTCCGGCGTGGGCTACGCCCGGACCGCCGAGGAGCATCCCGAGTGGTTCCTGACGGACAAGGACGAGAAGAGAATCGAGTCGTGCGTCTCACAGGGCAAGTGGCTGATGGACGTCGGCAATCCCGAGTACCAGGCCGCCTGGCTCGAGAACGTCGGCGCCGAGCTGAAGAAGAACGGCTTCGACGGAGTCCTCCTCGACGACGTCGGGGTCAGCGTCGGGCGTCACCTCTGCGGCCGAACCCTTCCGAAGTACCCGGGTGACGACGAGTACGCGGCGGCGATGGAATCCTTCCTGGCCAAGGTCGCGCCCGCGCTGCAGGAGAAGGGCTTGCTCGCGCTGCCGAACATCTCGCTCCCCCGCAACGCCGCGGCCCTCGCAACCTGGACGAAGTGGATCTCCTACGCCTCGGGCGCTGCTCTCGACTCGTGGACGAAGACGGGCTCGGAGCCGTCCGGACACCTGGCCGGCGACGATTGGGCCCATCAACAGGCGCTGCTGAAGGAGACCGAGCGCGCCGGCAAGATCTTCCTGGGCCTGACCTACGGCCCAGCGACCGATCTGCGCTCGATCCGCTATTCGCGCGCCAGCTTCCTGCTCGGGTGGAACGCCGGGGCCAGCGCCGTCGTGTACACGTCTCCGACCGCGGAGGCGTGGTCGCCCGAGACGGCCGTCGAGGTAGGCCCGCCGATCGGTGCGGCACGCGAGGCCGGCGGCGTCTGGCAGCGCGACTTCCGTGACGGTGTCGTGCTCGTGAATCCCTTCACCTCGGCAAGGACGGTCAAGCTCGACAACAGCTACTTCACGCCGAGCGGGCAATTGATCACCTCGATCACCCTGCAGCCGGCGAGCGGCATCACCCTCCGCTTCCCGAACCTCGTCGGCGGCACCGATACCGGTGTCGCGAAGCGCCGTCCGCGCGATGCCACCAATCCTGCCGACCCCGCGTACGACTGGACGCTCTACGACCGCACCGTCCGCTATGCAGCGGTGAACCGGATCAAGATCGTCTTCTCCATCTTCGGGACGCCGAAGTGGGCGAACAACGGCCTCGGTATCCGCTACGCCCCCTCCACACCCGGCGACCTGCTCCAGTTCGCCTACGCAGCAGCCAAGCGCTATAGCGGAACCTTCATGGCCGAGGACGGCCGCGCGCTGCCCGCGGTGCGTCACTGGCTCGCCTGGAACGAGCCGAACAACCCGGTGTTCCTTCTACCCGTCTACAAGCGCGTCGCCGGGAAGTGGCTGCTGCAGAGCCCCCGCGACTACGCGGCTATCTGCAACGCGGTCACGCGCGGTATCCATCTCACGCTCATCCGGGGCCAGAAGGTCGGGTGTGGCGTAACCGCGCCGCGCGGCGGCAGTGGCCCGCTCAGCAAGCGGCCGTCCGTGGCGCCTCTTCCCTTTCTCCGGGCGGCCAAGAAGGCGGGGATGCGGGGCTTCGACGCCTACGCGCACCATCCGTACTACGACCGCCCATCCGAGACCCCGGAGTGGCGGCCGAAGAACAAGAAGCACGTGGTGCTCGGGAACATCGACGCCCTGCTCGGCGAGCTCGACCGTCTGTACGGGCGCAAGACGCGCCTCTGGATCACCGAGTACGGCTACCAGACGTGGAAGCCCGACAAGAAATTCGGCGTCTCGTGGGCCAAGCAGGCCAAGTACCTCACCGAGGCCTACGCGCGGGCCCGCAAGACCCGCCGGATCGACATGATGCTCTGGTTCCTGCTCCGGGACGACCGGAACATCAAGGCCGGCTGGCAGTCCGGCTTCTTCACGACCGCGGGGAAGCGAAAGCCGTCGGCCGCAGCGTTCAAGCGGCTGCCGCGCTAGCCGCTA
>JACCTQ010000295.1 GCA_013812265.1 Actinomycetota bacterium | reverse complement strand
ACCAGGCCCTGCGTGTACGGATGCTTCGGGTCGGTCAGCACGTCGCCGGTCGGACCTTCCTCGACGATACGCCCCGCGTACATGACGACCATGCGATCCGTCAGCTCGGCGACGATGCCGATGTCGTGCGTGACGAGCGCCGTCGTCAAGCCGCGCTCCTCGTGCAGCGTCCGCAGGATGCTCAGCACCGCCGACTGCGAGATCATGTCGAGCGCCGTCGTCGGCTCGTCCAGGATCAGCACCGGGCTGCCCAGCACGAGCGCGAAGATGATGCCGACGCGCTGGCGCATGCCGCCGGAGAGCTCGTGCTGGTAGGACGTCATCACGCGGTGCGGATCCAGCCCCATCCGCTCTGCGAGCTCCTTCGCCTCGCGCAACAGCCGGCGGCGGTCGCGGACACCGTGCGAGCGGCCGAGGTCGAGCAGCTGCTTGCCGACGGGTCGCAGCGGGTTGAGCGAGTTCTGGGAGGCCTGGAAGACGAAGCTGAGATCCGTGCCGCGGACGCGCCGCAGCCGGCCCGGCTTGAGGCGGGTGACGTCGCCGACGCGGTCGACGTGGACGGTCCCGGCCGTGATTCGCCCGGACCCGGTGGTGGCACCGAGCACGGCGAGCGCGAGCGTCGACTTCCCGGACCCGGACTCGCCCACGATGCCCGTGATCACGCCCGTCGGCAGGTCGAGATCGACGTCGTTCACCGCGGGAAACTCGCCTTCGTCGGTGCGGTAGGTGACGGTCACGCCGCGGAGCTCGACCGCCATTCCGTTCGTCGTTCCGTTCGCTGCGCCCGTAGTGCTCAGCGGTACGCCTCCCGCAGGCGCGGGTTGAAGAGCTCGTCGATGGCGTCGAGGATGAGGACCACGCCGAGCGTGATGAGCAGGATCGCGACGAGGGGCGAAAGCAGGTACGTCAGCGCCTCGGTGGAGGTGATCGCTCCCGCCTGGAAGACGGCCAGGTTCAGCATCACGCCCCAGTTGTCCGTGCCGAACGGGACGACGCCGAGGAAGAAGAGGCCGACCTCGGCATAGATGGCGGCGGTGACCGACAGGAGGAGGTTCATCGCGATGTAGGGCGCGACGTTCGGTAGCAGCTCGCGGAAGACGATGTGCGTCGGGGACAGCCCGAGCCCGCGCGCCGCCTCGATGAACCCGCGCTCCCGGAGCGACAGCGCCTGCGAGCGAACCGCGCGCGCGAGCGCCCCCCAGCCGACGATCCCGAGCACGAACCCCATCGCCGCCGCCGATCCGAAGTCCCAGATCGTGGACAGCACGATGAGGAGCGGGAAGGAGGGCACGGTGAGAGCGAAGTCGGTGATGCGCATGAGCACCGAATCGGTCACGCCGAGGTAGTAACCCGAGACGAGGCCGAACGCGGTCCCGACCACGACGTGGATCACCGCGGCCAGGGCGGCCGCCGCAAGCACGTAGCGTGCGCCCCTCACGATCAAGGCCAGCACGTCCGTGCCTGCGAAGTCGGTCCCGAGCGGGTGCTCCAGGCTCGGCTTGGCGTAGATGTTCAGGGGGTCGACCGGGAGCAGGCCGCCGTACATGTAAGGCCCGAAGATCGCCATGGCGGCGAAGCCGAGGACGATCACGAGGCCGATCAGCCGGCTCGGGCGACGCGTGAAGACGCGCACCAGCAGGAGCAGGGTCGAGCCCCTGCGCCGGCCCGGCGCCGCCGTCCCGACGGCTGTCGCCATCCTCTACGTCCTCACTCGCGGGTCGATGACGGTGTACAGGATGTCGGCGAAGATGTTGGCGATGATCACGGCTGTCGTGATCAGCACGAACGCGCCGCCCATCAACGGGTAGTCCTGGACCTTGATGCTGTCGAGCAGGAGCTTCCCGAGACCGGGGTAGTCGAAGACGTCCTCGATGAAGACTGAGCCACCGAACATGAAGCCGATGGAGAGCGCGAAGATCGTGAAGAGGGGCAGGATGGCGTTACGGGCGATGTAGCGCAGGCGCAGCCCGAGCGTGAGCCCGCGGAGCTCCGCGGCGAGCACGAAGTCGTCTCCGAGCACCGAGACGACGCTCGACTTCATCGTCAGCATCCAACCCCCGTAGCTCGCCAGGGCGTAGGCCGCGACGGGCAAGACCGCATGGACGACGAGCGACTGGATGAACTCGAAAGACAGGCCGGGCGCGATCGTCGCGTCGTATGGCGCCCCGTAGGGGAAGATCGTCCAGATGGTCGTGAAGAGGTACGCGAGAAAGAGGGCGATCACGAACTGCGGGATGCCGTGGAGAAGCGAGCCGGAGATGGTGAGCAGGTCGCCCAGGCGCGAGGCGCGGCGAACGGCGGCCAGCGCACCGGCGACGACGCCGATGAGGAAGCTGACGACGAGGCCCGAGAGCACGAGGATGACGGTGTAGGGCGCGGCCGTGGTGATCAGCTTGGAGACGGGCACGCCTTCGTAGGAGATCGACTTCCCGAGGTCGAGCTGAAGCAGCTGCCACAGGTAGCTCGGGTACTGCTCGTGCAGCGGGTCGTCCGAAAGGAACCCGTACATCCCCTGCACCTGCGCTCTTGCCTGGTCGGGCGGGACCCCGCGCAGGAGCAGCTCCTCGTAGCGCGCCGCGATCGGGTCGCCGGGCATCAGACGGATCACGAAGAACGTGAACGTCGCGACGACGATGACCATGATGGCGCCGCCGAGCAGGCGTCGCCCGATGCGCAGGAGGAGCGACCCGTACCGGCCGACCCCCGCGCCGGCGCGCGGACCGGACCTGACGTCGGGGTCTCTCTCGTCGAGCGCAGCCCTGACGTCGGCGGGCGCGGCCACCTGCGCGTCGTGCGAACGCGCAGGT
>JACCTQ010000275.1 GCA_013812265.1 Actinomycetota bacterium | reverse complement strand
GGTGTCCACGCGATTTTCGTCGACGAGCCGGAGCTCAAGATCGCCCGCATGAACGTCAGTGAGCGCGTGGGTGACCTCGCCGTGATGGATATGCATTACCTGGTGGGTACCCCGGGCGGCGTGGAGTGTTACACGGAGCGCTTCGAGCTGGGGCTCTTCACCCACAACGAGTATCTCTCGGCTTTTCGCGCAGCCGGCCTGGAAGTCTCGCACGACCCCGATGGCTTGATCGGCCGGGGGCTGTACATCGGCGCTCCGCGTTCCGACGAGGCCGCCGCACCGGACAGCGCGCCCGAGGTTAAGCGGTCTTCAGCAGGCGCCCGACGGCGGCCATGAGCTCGGTGGCCTTGTCGTCGCGCTCGCCTGGCTTCGCGGCCGCCATGCAGTGCCGGACGTGTCCGTCGACGAGGCCGAGCGCGACCTTCTCAACGGCGGCCTGAACGGCGCCGATCTGGGTGAGGATGTCGACGCAGTAACGGTTCTCGTCCACCATGCGAGCAATGCCGCGCACCTGACCCTCGATCCGGTTCAACCGCTTGAGCAGGGCGTCTTTGTCGGCGCTGTACCCGTGAGTGGGCGTAGTCGATGTGGCAGCCATGCGCCGACTATAGCATACCCCTAGGTGGTATTTGACACAGCTGATTTGTGACGCTACACTGCTCTTAGTACCCAGGAGGGGTATTCGTTGGAGAGGAGATATCATGAGCACTCAGCTCACCTATGCAGTCCCCGGCGTCCACTGCGGGCACTGCGAAGCGGCGATCACGGACGAGGTGTCGCAGGTGCGGGGAGTCCGGGCCGTTCACGTCGATCTCGAGGCGAAGGAAGTCACTGTGCAGGGTGACGAGGTCGACGATGCGAGGGTTCGTGCCGCGATCGAAGAGGCCGGCTACGAGATCGCGTGATGGGCGCGGCCCACGGACATCACACCGGGCAGGACGCGCGCCCGCTCAACCGGCTCGCATTCTCTGCCACGGCGCACTGCCTCACCGGATGCGCGATCGGCGAGATCCTGGGCCTGGTGATCGGCACCTGGCTGGGCTGGGGCAACCTCCCCACGATCGTCCTCGCCGTCGCGCTCGCCTTCGTGTTCGGCTACTCGCTGACGATGCTCCCGCTGCTGCGGTCGGGCCTCGCGCTGGCGACGACGCTGCCGCTCGCATTCGCGTCCGACACGTTCTCGATCACGGTCATGGAGATCGTCGACAACGGCGTGATGCTGCTGATCCCGGGCGCCATGCACGCCGGTCTCGCGAGCTTCCTCTTCTGGGGCAGTCTCGCGTTCGCGCTGGCCGTCGCATTCGCCGCCGCGTTCCCCGTCAACCGCTATCTGATCGCACGCGGGCGTGGCCACGCCGTCGTTCACGAGCACCATCAGGGCCATGGCGCCGAGCCGCCGGCGCGCGGCGAGTCCTCTCCCATCGTGCGCCTCGCCGCTTTCGGCGCCTTGCTGCTCGTCATCGCGGCCGCAGCGGTTGGCCTCGGCGCGGCTCTCCAGGGTGGCTCGGGCGAGGAGACAGCCCGGTCAAAGACCGAAGGCGGCGAGCACGACGCCGGTGGACATGGCACGAAGGCACAAACAGGAGGAGAGATGGAACGGCATGGAGAAGCGGGAGCCACGGGTCTGGCCGTCGCAGACTCCGGGTACCAGCTCGAGCTCAGCGACACGACCCTCGACGCAGGTGACACTCGGCGTCTGAGCCTTCGCGTCCTCGACGAGGAAGGTCGCGCGGTTCGGGAGCTGGACGAGGAGGGCGGCGTCCGCATGCACCTGATCGTTGTCCGCCGGGATCTGGTCGACTACCAGCACCTGCATCCGAAGCTCGCCGCGGACGGGAGCTGGCAAACCGACTTGACGCTCCCACGGGCCGGTGTCTATCGCGTCTTCACCGATTTCGAGCGCGGCGGCAAGAAGACCGTGTTGGCCGCTGACCTGTTCGTGGCCGGTCAGTTCTCGCCGGCCCGGCTACCGGCGGCGACACCGCATGTCGAGGTCGAGGACTACCAGATCGCCTTCGAGGGCACGGCGCGCGCCGGAACGGAGGCCGAGTTGCGCTTTCGCGTGACCTGGCGCGGCGAGACGGTCGACCTCGAGCCCTATCTCGGCGCCGACGGACACCTCGTCGCCTTGAGGGCGGGAGACCTCGCCTATCTCCACGTCCACCCGCTTGCAGACGCCGAGGCCGGGGAGATCCGCTTCGCGGCCACCTTCCCGTCGGCAGGCACGTACCGCCTGTTCCTCCAGTTCAACGACCGAGGCCGGATCCATACCGCCGCGTACACGCTCGGCGTCCGCCGATGAGAGCCGCAGAGACCACGCTCGAGCTTCCGATCGAGGGCATGACGTGCGCTTCTTGCGCGAACCGGATCGAGAAGAAGCTGAACCGGATCGACGGCGTGCAGGCCGCCGTGAACTACGCCACCGAGCAAGCGGCTGTTCACTACGACCCCGAGCGTGTCACTCCGGAGCAGCTCGTGGCTGTCGTGGAGGGAATCGGCTACCGCGCCAGGCTTCCCCAGCCGGAGCCGGCCGCAGGGACAGCCCCCGCAGTAGATGCCACAGCGCCGCTCCGGCAGCGGCTCGTCGTCTCGGCGGCCCTCTCCCTGCCGGTGCTCCTGCTCTCGATGATCCCCGCGCTGCAGTTCGAGCATTGGCAGTGGCTGGCGCTCCAGCTCGCCACGCCCGTCGTACT
>JACCTQ010000249.1 GCA_013812265.1 Actinomycetota bacterium | reverse complement strand
CCGCCGTAGACATCGTTCACGGAAACGATCCGATCGGCCGGGTTGACGAGGTGCATGACCGTCGTGACCGCTGCCATGCCGGAGCCGAACGCGATGCCGTGCTCGGCGCCCTCGAGCGAGCTGAGGCAGGTTTGCAGTGCGGTACGGGTCGGATTCGCTACGCGCGCGTAGTCGTAGCCCTTGTTCCGGCCGACCGCCTCCTGGACGTACGTCGACGTCTGGTAGATGGGAACAGTGACAGAGCCCGTCGTGGGATCGGGCTCCTGCCCGTCGTGGATGGCGCGGGTCTCGAAGTCCATGTCTTGATGCTAGATGCTCGGGTGACGCCTGGGCCAGCGCGGTGGATGGGGGCCTACGGTCCGCGCGGGCCATGCCCCGCGGCTTGACGCCAAGGCTCGGCCGCCGCGCCCACTGTCCGCACGGGCCGTGTCTTGGGAGTCTGACTGTGAGTCAGTCGCGGCTGATGCTGGCGACCTCTACGACTGCTGCGAGCCTTGTGAGGGCGCGCTCGAGGGCGTCTTCGAGCCTCCGCGACTGACGGACGCCGGGCTCGCGGTGGAAGGCGAGTAGCCTCAACACCCCGGCGCGCCGGTCCGTTTTCAGATCGGCGCGTCCGACGAGCCGGTCGCCGACGAGGAGCGGGAGGACGTAGTAGCCGTAGACGCGCTCCGGCGGGCGCGTGTAGATCTCGACTCGGTAGTGGAAGCCGAACACTCGCTCGAGGAACGCCCGGTCCCAGACGAGGTTGTCGAAAGGCGAGAGCAGGACGGCCGCGCGCGGCACTTCCACGTCCAGCTCGACGTCGGGCGCTACGACGACAGGCGGGCCGCCATCCTCGACCGCGAAGCGCCGGAGGAGACCAGACGAGACCAGCGCGTCGACGTGCGGGCGCACAGCCCGCACCTCGCCCTGAAAGCGGCAATGGTCGACGATCCCGCCCTCGGTGAGCACGCCGCGCGCGCGCACGGCTCGCTCGATGTACCCGCGGTAGAAGACCTCCGCCGAGGGCATGGGCGCCGTGAGTTGCTCCACCGGCACGACGCGCTCGGGCAGATCGTAGATTCGCTGAAAACCGTCCCGCCGAGCGATCACGAGCTCGCCGGTCGCGAACAGTGCCTCGAGCACCTCCTTCGCCGGCTTCCAGCCCCACATCGAGCCCGGCCGGTTCCGGCCCTCGAAGTGGCGCGCGCCGAGCGGGCCCTCCTCGCGAATCCGGGCGAGTATCTGTTCCGAGAGCCCGGCGTTTCGGTCCATATCCGCGAGGTACCACCGTTGGGTTCGGCGAGCCGCCATCCTGAACGTGAACAGCGGCCAGTCCTCGATCGGCACGAGACTCGCCGCGTGCGCCCAGAACTCGAACAGCCGCCCCTCGCCGAGGAGGCGAGAGACCGTTCCGCGCGGGTAGTGCCCTACGCGAGCGCCGAGCACGATCCGGTGGCTGCGCTCGACCGCTGCGATCGAGTCGAGCTGCACGCACGAGAGGCGGCGCACGGTCTCGACGACCTCGTCGGCCGTGCCGTCCCTTCGGCGTGTGGCGAACCCCTGGGCGGCGACCGCGAGGCGCCGCAGCTGGGAAAGGGTTAGCGTTCTCGGGGCCAGCGCGAGGCGCTCGTCCGCGAGGCGGACCGGTGGAGGGGGTTTGGGGAACCGGGAGGTTCGCCACAGGCGACTTCCTCGGCGCCGAGCCAGGCGGCGAGCTCATGGAGCGCTTCTCCGAGGCGCGATGTGTCTCCCCACGCGCCGCGCAGCTCCAGTCTGCGCGTCTTGCGGTCGAAGCGGGGCTCGGCGCGGCCGGCGATCCGGTCGCCGACGAGAAGCGGCAGGACGTAGTAGCCGTACTCGCGCTTTGCCTTGGGGACGTACATCTCCAGCCGGTAGCGAAACGCGAACAACGCCTCCGTGCGCTCGCGGTCGTGGATCAGC
Source organism: Actinomycetota bacterium (assembly GCA_013812265.1). Taxonomy (GTDB): domain Bacteria; phylum Actinomycetota; class Thermoleophilia; order Gaiellales; family Gaiellaceae; genus JACCTQ01. Next base: position 5,080 of record JACCTQ010000249.1, on the reverse strand, counting down.
CGGTCGAACGGTGACAGCAGCGTGGCGCGCTCTGCCACCGGCCCATCCGAGACCTCCGGGTGGGCGACCCACTTGCCGCCTTCGAGCCGGACGCCGAGCGCCCGGAAGCGCTTCTCTGCGATCAGCCGCTCGGCCTCGGCCAGCCGCAGGGTCTCGGTCTCCGGATACCAGCGCTCCGCCAGATCCCAGAGGCGCTGGCCGGCCGAGCGGCCTACGATCGCCACCTCGCCGCGGTAGTGGAGGATCTCGAGCATCTGCGTGACATTGCGATTTCCCGTCCAGCCGCTCGACTCCCACCCGCCGACGGAGCGATCCTCGAGGTCGCGCGAGAGCAGCGACCCGCGGCGGTCGAGCTCGCATAGAACGTAGCGTCGGAAGCGCGCGTTGGATTTGAGCCACTCGGTAACCCGGCGTTCCCACGAGTACCTCCCCGTTAGACGGCGCCGCATGCGGGCACGCAGGAGTGGCAGGTCTTCCATCGGCCAGATGTAGGCGTTCCACTCGAACAGCTTGCGCTCCTGCCAGAGCAGGCGGTCGAGCTCGGCAGGATCGTAGACGCGGCCGAGACGGCTCCAGAGGACGACGTGCTGCGGTGGCGCGACTGTAGAGATCGGGTCGATCTGGAGGAAGCCGAGCTGCCTGACCGTTTCGAGCACGTCGGTGGCGGTCCCATCGAGGAGCTGGGCGCGCACAGCCACGCGCCGCGCCTCGGCAGGCGTCAGCTCCCGCGTGGCTTGCAACCGACCGGCGCCGGCTACGCGGGCGCGAGCACGTCTACCACGCGAGCACTGCCGGCCACGCGGTAGTCCGGACCCAGCGCCTGCTCGAGCTTCCCCTCCAGCTCGCCCGCCTCGGCCAGCTCCTCGACGATGTCCGCGCCCCCTATCAGCTCGCCCTGAATGAAGACCTGCGGAATGGTCGGCCAGCTCGAGAGCGCCGACAGCTCCTGCCGAATGCGCGGATCGGGCAGAACGTCGACGGCCGTCACAGGGGCACCGGCTCGGCGGAGCGCCTCGAGCGCCCGGTGCGAGTTCCCGCACATGGCAAACCCTGGACGTCCCTTCATGAAGAGGCTGACCGGCTCGGACTCGATCACCTGCTGGATCTGCTCGCGTAGCTCGTTCACGTTCGTCCTTTCGTTCGGATGCGTAACTCGTGAATTGTGCCGTCTGCAAGCGGGTCTGCGAGCGCCTCGTAGACGAGCTTGTGCTGCTCGACCAGCGAAACACCCTCGAAGCGTGAGCTCACCACGACCACCTGGAAGTGATCGCCCCCGCCCGTTCGATCGGCGACGGAGAGCTCCGAGGCGTCAGGAAACGCCTGCTCGAGAAGATGTTGGAGTCGGTCGCGGCTCAGGTGCGCTTGGTAACGGTTAGACGGGCTTCCATCCCAAGCTTACGGTGATCGGCGATCGAGCACCAGAGCACGAACTTGCCCGGAGCGAGCGTGGCGCGCAACTGCGCGTCGTCGCCGGGCAGAACGGTGCGAATCTTGAGCATCTTGGCGCCACGGGCGAGGCGCAGCATGCGCAGGTCGTGATCGTCCTCCCCGTAGTTCACGAGCTCGACGACGGCCCGGCCGGACTTGATCGTTCGTCTCGAAAGAGCGAGCTGGAACTCGGTCGCGACAACCTGCACGCGGGAGGGAACGACGATCTCCCGCGTAGCCGACGCCGGCGAGACGAAGCAGGCCACTGCCGTGGCGAGTGCCACAGCGGGTGCCGAGCGGCGGACGTTCATCGAACGAGCTTCGGACGGGCGAACGAGCCGGCGTTCGGAATAATCGCGCCGGCGTCCGTCTCGAACCACTGCTCCAGGATCCCGCTGTAGACCCCGCGGAAATCGGATGTGGCCTTGAGATTTCCCTCGCTGTCGAGCCCGGACGTCAGGCCTGGATACTCGCCCACCATCTTCCCGCCGGCGCGCGTGCCGAGGAGGAGTCCGAAGCCGGCCGCGCCATGGTCCGTGCCGAGCGAGCCGTTCTCACGCGCGCGTCGGCCGAACTCCGACCAGACGTGGACGAGCACGCGGTCGGCGAGCCCACGCGCTTCCAGGTCACGCTGGAAGGCGAGCAGCGAATCGGCCGTGAGCTTGATGCCATCGCTGAGCTCGTCGGCCTGGTCTGCGTGCGTGTCGTAGCGCCCAGGCGCTGACAGCGCGACACACCGGAGCGGGAGACCCGCGGCCAGCATCGCAGCGAGCGAGGCGAGGCGGCGCGGAAAATCGTCGTCCTGGTCGCCCGGGTACTTGACCGGGCTCGTGATCGTTCCGGTGCCGAAGGGCGAGACCTGGCCCCGAAGCCGGTAGGACTGCGCGAGCGCGTCGCCCGCCTGACGCACGCCCTTGTCGGAGGCGCGCTCGTGGGCGAGCCCCAGCTGGCCGAGAGCCTCGAGCATGCGCGCCTCGGTCTGTCCGCTGACTCCGAACGCCTTGAAGCTGTACCGGTCCGGCCCGTCCATCGACGCCACGGGTACCTTCGCCGTGGCGAGCGCGGGCTGCAGCCGGTTGTCGAGCGCGAGCCCTTGGAGCGGATTGTCCGCGCGTCCCGCCTGATCGAGGAACCGACCGAGCCAGCCCGTGCGGGCGGTGGCGTCGGTGGCGCCGACCTCCCAGTAATGCCGGGAGGTGAAGTGGGATTTATCGGGAGACGTGTACCCGATCGAAGGGAACACTGTCGCCTTGCCCTCGCCGTGGAGCGTGGCGAAAGCCTGCGCCGATGGATGCCACCGCAGGCGACTGTCCTCGTCGAAAGGCACACCGATGTCCGGGGAAAGCGCGAGCTTGGGGCGCAGCTCGTAGTAGCGGCTGTCCCCGGCCGGGAAGAGCAGGTTGAGCACATCCGCACCACCGTCGAGGAAGACCGAGACGAGCACGCGCGACTCGTTCGCCTGGGTGGCAGCGTGTGCGATGCCCTCGTCGAGCAGGGGTAGGCGCAGGTTCGAGGCGCCGTAGACCGATAGTGCAAGCCCGGCTGTGCGCGCGATGAAGCTGCGGCGGCTGAGGCCGGTTCCGGCGGGGAGCGGCATGCCGGACTCGATGGGCGGCAGCCCTTCGCCGGCGCTGGCGGCCGCGCGGCGGAACAGCTCGGTTCTCGAGAAGTCGGCGCAGCCGCACGGTCGTATTCGATCGGTCATGTCAGGCGGTCTGGAGGTCGGGGGAAATTGCGATCAGCTGGCGGAGCGCATTCAGCACCGTGGCGGGAGAGGCCTTGGCGGCGAGCGAGCGCTGGCCGAAGTCGAGGAGCACTTTGCGGGTTCCCGGGAGCAGGCCGGGGACGTGCCAGAAGGACTGAGCCTGGGTGAGGAGCTTGAAGGCGTCGGACGGCAACCCCGTTGCCTTCTCGTCGAGAGCGACGGAGCGCAGGGCCCACGCCACGAGGTCCCAGCGACCTCTGAGCGTGGCGGTGTCCAGCCAGCGCTCGTCGTCCCAGCCCGAGACGTCCGGTGGGAGGAAGAGGCGCTGCCCGGCGGTCAGCGTGAGCCGTACCCACCGCGTGCTGTCGACGCCCCGGCCCATGGCGCGGAGCAGGCCGGCCGTGTAGACGACCGGCGGCTTCACCATGCGCGGGCCGCGATAGAGGTCGGGATGCTGGAGGATCGCCTCCACCACCGGCCGAACCTGGTACTTCCCACGGTAGAGCTTCTCCAGCTCGGCCTGGGTCTTCTTGCCAGGCGCCGTGGGGATGAAGTAGCTCCATAGCCGGCGGACGAAGAAGGAGGGATGCAGCGGGTGCTCGAGGCAGAGGCGGCAGGCGTCCTGCCAGTCGAAGTTCCCTTTCTTTCCGAACACGGTCTTGATGCCCGTGTCGTGGAGGTTCGGCTCGTACCGAAAGTCGGAGGCGCCGGTCTTCTGGCGGTAATAGCCGCGCCAGCCGGTGAGGGCGCGCGCCTGCTCCCGGACGTCGCTCTCGTCGTAGCCGCGCTGCGCGCCGAGCGTGAAGAGCTCCATCAGCTCGCGCGCGTAGTTCTCGTTCGGAGACAGCCTCGTGTTCTTGTTGCCCGAGAGCCACAGCAGCATGGCCGGATCCTTCGTCACGTTCAGAAGGAGCTCCGCGAACGAGCCGAGCCCACCCTTCCGGAGCAGCTGGTTCTGATCGAGCATCAGTTTCTGCGACTTGACGCCGACGATCGACGTGGCGAACCAGTCGTGCCAAATGAGTGTCATCCGCTCGGGCGTGGGGGCCGACGTTCGGACCATGCGGTCGAGCCACCACAGAAGCTCGTGGCCACGCGCGTCGAGCGGCGCGATCGGCACTTTCTTGTCATCGGTGGGTGCCGGTCCAACGAGCTTCTCGCCGGCTGGACGGGTCAGCGACAGAACGGCGTTCTTCACACCCTTCTTCGCCAGCGCCTTCGCCTGGCCAGGCCGCGGCCCGAAGCCGGCGCGCCAGAGGAGGCGCTCTGCCTGGGCGGCTCCGAACGGTCCCTTGTAGGCGGGCAGGCTCACATAGGAGTTTGTAGCGCAGCTCACCGGCGGCCGCGGTAAAAATGCACTCCGCGCCGCGTAAAAGATTTGTACGACGGGCGCTAGCTGATCAACAATTTAATTGCCGCGCCGGTGGGCGAGGTACTCGAGCAGGTCGGAGCGTGTCAGAACCCCAATCGGCTTGCCGCCGCGCGCGACGACGACCGCGTTCGTACCTCCGGTCAAGGTTGCGAACACGCCGTCGAGCGACTCGCCAGCGTCGATCGCGGCCAGCGGTGGCTGCATCGCGGCCGCCACATCTTCGTGGAGTGCGTCCGGGTTCTTGAACACGCGGTCGAGCAGGTCCCGGTCCTGGAGCGACCCGATCACGTCCGCCAGCGAGGCGAGCTCTCCGTCACGGACGACTGGAAGCTGTGAGATCGAGTAGCGCTGCATGACGTCGATCGCCTCTCCAACCTTCTGGTTCGAGGCGATGGTGATGAGCTTGGGCACGTCCGCCTCGTCCTCTGGCTTGGCGTGAAGCACCTCCTCCACGGTCGGCACCGGCGCGCGCCGCTCCAGAAAGCCGTGGTCGAGCATCCAGTTGTCGTCGTAGAACCTCGACAGATAGTTACGCCCGGAGTCGGGCACCATCGTGAGGACGTGGGCGTCCGGCC
>JACCTQ010000241.1 GCA_013812265.1 Actinomycetota bacterium | reverse complement strand
GATCTCCACCCAGCTGCTCGACGCGATTGTCGAGCGCGTGGCTGATCAGGTGCTTGCAACCTTCAAGCCGAGCCCGAGTCTGGCGCGCCGCCCTCGCCGTTCATGACGGTCATTGAGGCGGCCGAGTTCCTTCGCTGCACGCGGCAACGGATAGACGACCTGCTCTCGCAGCGGCGGCTGACGAGGCACAAAGACGGTTCCCGGACGCTCGTGTCGCGGGTCGAGGTTGAGGAGCACCTACGGCGGGAAGAGAGACGATGCTAGGCGTGACCGCCAAACGCAAGAGGGAGGCGATCCGCCTCCCTCTCGGGAATACTCGCGATGATTGGGTTGGTTTAGGCCCTCTTGGTGACTCTGGCAGGGCCGTACCAGGTGCGCGACCCGTCCACGTTGACGACCTGGATCCAATAGCGAACGAGCTTGCCCTTCGGGGCTTTGCGGTCGAGGAAGGTGTAGAGCCCGCGTCCCTTGCCGGCGATCAGCTTGGAGTTGACGCGAACGCGCTTGCCGTTGACCTCGCGGTAGACGTGGAAGCCGAGGGTGTCGATCTCGGAGGCGGTGTTCCAGCGAACCAGGACCCCTCGAGCCGTGGGGCTCGCCGCGAGCGAGCGGAAGGTCGCGGCCGTGGTGCCAGTCGTGATGTCGAGGCTCCAGCCTCCCGAGATCGACCCCCCGTGGCTGTCTGAGTCGTCGAAGACGTACAGGCACCAGTTGCCGTTCGGACTGGTGCCATCGAACACGGTGAGGGCCGAGTTCCCCGACGGCGCCGGGGCCGGTGTAGGAAAGGTCTCGGCGGGAGCGTAGTTGGTCGGCCGGAATGTGCCCGTGGTGAGCTGAGTAAACGCGGGAAGCGGCCCGGCAGCCTCGTCGTCGAGCGTGATGGTGAGCCCGCCGGAAGCGTACGCGAACCCGGTGTCCCCGGTGTCCGACATGATGATCGCGTCCTGCCCCCCTGGTCCCACAAGCAGCATGTCGAGGTCGGCGACGAAGTTGTGCGACAGGCCGTTCAGCGTGACGTTCACGTCGGTGGTCAAGCCCAAGCCCGACACGCTGATGCAGGACGGGTACGGGGTGGCAATTCCATTCGTTGGGATCACGATCGGGCTCGCATTCGAGAAGACAACGGCCGCCGCAGGTGACGCCGTGAGGAGGAGCACGAACGGCACGAGCAACGCTCGCAGAGCGAGTTTCCTGGGACGAATCACAAATGACCTCCTTGAGCCGAAGTTTGTGCTACGAGCAACGAGCGTCATCATAAAGGCTTAGAGCCTCGTTGGTCGCCATCCGCCAGGTGATCAGCCCACAGGCGAGCTGGAGCAGCGCACGGTGGTTCTCGGGCTTTCTTCGCGTGCCCCTCGCGTCCTCGACCGCCTCGACCTCGACCTCAACTTCGACGAATCCGGCTTCGCTCGCGTTGCCCCTGCGTTGCCCCCTGCGCCGCAATCCCGCATGGCTCCAAGGGTTGCGACTGGACCTGCTAACACGTTGCTACTTGGTCCGGCCCGTGATTTCGAGTAGGATAAGGGCGACAGGAAGGCAATGGGCGGGCACCGCGCCAACGGCCCCGCCCCGGCACAGGAGGTGCTACTCCCATGCGTAGCGAAGGCTACTCAGCTCCAAGTCGGGCGCTCGTGAAGACGAAGACGCCCGGCGTCTACAAGCGCGGCGGTCGGTACGTCGTGCTCTACCGTGATCCCAACGGGAGGCAGCGCAAGCGCTCGGCCGCGACGATGGCGGAGGCGCGAGCGGTCCAGGCCGACCTACGGAGCGCCGTCGCCCGTGGCACCTACCGAGCGCAATCAAACGTCACGTTCGCCGAGTACGCGGCGACGTGGATCGAGTCCTACGGAGGCAGGACTTCACGCGGCATCGAAGCCCATACCCGCGCGGACTACCGGAAGCGTCTGGACATGGACGCGATCCCGTTCTTCGGCCGGATCAAGCTCGCGGCGATCGAGCCGCGCACGTGAAGGAGTACGCCGCGAAGATCGCCTCGCCCGGCGTGAGCGACAACACCGTCAGGCTCGGCGTAGCTCCGGTGCGCGCCTTGCTCGCCACCGCTATCGAGGAGGGTTTGATCCAGTCGAATCCGGCGCTCGGGCTGCGTCTGTTCGTGCGACCGCGAGTTGAGCACGGGACCGCCGAGGAGGTAGACGCCGAGGGTGCGTCCAAGGCGCTCACTGAGGAGGAGCTACAGGGCTTGCTTGACAAGCTGCCTGACCGTTGCGTCCTGTTTTTCGAGTTCCTGGCGATCCAGGGCTTGCGTATCGGCGAGGCGATCGAGCTGCGGCACCGCGACCTCGACCTCGGCGAGCGCTTCGTCCACGTGCGCCGACGCTATTACCGGGGCCGTCGTCGCGCGGGGGAATGTGGCTCAGACCGGAACGCAGCGCCCGCGGGAGAGCGCCTGCTACGAGAACCGCAGTGGATTGACCGAGGATCTCTATGCCGTGATCAGCGCCCGCGGGGCACCGCGTCCACTGAGGCTCGATCTTTACGTCAGCGAAGTTCGGGAGCTCGAGCATCGAGTCGCCGCCGGCAGTCTGATCGAGCCCGCCTCGTCGCCGAACGCGATGGCAGTCGGCGCCATGTTCTGGCAGAGCAACGTGATCGAGCCCTTCAGCTCGCAGGGACCGACCATCGACAATCGTCTGAAGCCCGACATCACCGGTTTCGACAGCGTCTCATCGGCGACGGATGGCAATTTCTCGCGCTGCGGTGGTTCCGGGTTCGTCGGCACCTCGGCGGCCACGCCTCACGTGGCTGGCGCAGCCGCCCTAGTGAAACAGGCGAATCCGACCTTCGGCCCGGCCCAGTTGCAAGCGGCGATGGAGGCCGGCGCGGCTGATGTCGGAATCGCGGGCAAGGACAACGAGTGGGGCGCGGGCAAGCTCACGCTCGGGGGGGCGCCTGCGCCGCCATCGCCGCCATCCGCGCTTCCTCCTTCGCCTCCTCCGCCCCCCCCGCCGCCTTCACCACCAGCGCCTCCTCCGCCTCCCTCGTCGCCTCCCCCTCCCTTGTCGCCTCCACCGCCCTCGCCTCCGCCCCCGGCTCCAGCGCCGCCACCCGCACCACAGGCTCCTCCGGCGACATGCGTCGCCCCGAGCGTCGTCGGGCGGACGCTCGGAGCGGCGAAGCAGGCGATCTCACTTCGGAACTGCTCGGTCGGCCGCATCACCAAGACGACCTCGAAGCGGGTGAAGATGGGGCGCGTCGTCGCCCAGCTCCCGAGGCCGGGAGCCCGGCTCGCGAAGGGCGGGAAGATTCATCTCTTGGTCGGCCGCGGACCGGCGCGACCCTAGTCGAACAGCCTGCTCGACGCTGGACTTCCGTCCAGGGCCGAACGGGGGACGCGAGCTCCGCGCCGGCCGACGACAATGCGGAGCGATGAGCCGATCGGGCTCCCGTAAACCCAACAGGACGACAATATGGCTGCACTACCGGAAGCGCGCGACGAGCTTGCGCCCGTTCCCTGTTCGCCTTCGCCCCGCGCGGTCGGGGTTCCGCACGACGGTGAGGCGAGCTGTGAGGCGTAGGCTGTCGGCGCTGTCTTTGCCGCCGCAAACGACCTTGTCGCCCTGGCGGCAGGCGACCTTGATGCGCCGGTCCACACGAAGACGGCGGCGAGGGAACTAGCCGCCGCGATCTCGGTGCCGAAGGTTCTTGCGTCGTCGGTGCACACGCACGCCGTGCGCGATCGCCGGTTGCTCGTCATGCCGGCGGAACGGGCGGCGCATGCGCACCTTCGCCTCTTGCTGGCGCTCTGATTTTGCTCGACCTCAAGCTGCCGCGCGTCGACGGGCTCGAGGTGCTCCGCCGGATCAAGCGCGAGCCCCGCACACGCACCATCCCGGTGGTGGTCCTGACGTCTTCGCGAGAATCCGCCGATCTCTCGCGCTGCTATGACCTGGGTGCGAACAG
>JACCTQ010000226.1 GCA_013812265.1 Actinomycetota bacterium | reverse complement strand
CCTCGGGCGGCTAGCCTCCAAGCGTGCGGGGCGAGATCGATAAGCGCGCCATGGCCGCGCTCTCGAGCGGCCACCTGGCGACCGATTTCGCGAACGGAGCACTGCCCGCGCTATTGCCGTTTCTCGCCTCGAAGTTCGACCTCTCCTACACCCTGGCGGCGGTCGTAATGCTGGCGTGGGCGACCTCGTCCTCGGTCATCCAGCCGGTGTTCGGGCACATCTCGGACCGACGCGGAGCGGTGTGGCTGCTGCCGGTGGGACTCCTCGTCGGCGGTGTAGGCATGGCGCTCGCCGCCGCGGCGCCCAGCTACTGGCTGCTCCTGCTGCTGGTGACTATCTCCGGCCTCGGTACGGCCGCGTACCATCCCGAGGGCTCGAAGTTCGCCGCCTACGTGAGCGGCCGGCGTCGGGCGACCGGGATGTCGCTGTTCTCGATCGGCGGGAACGTGGGGTATGCCCTCGGTCCGATCACGGCCACCATCCTCGTCGTCCAGTTCGGGCTACGGGGTGGGCTGCTGCTTGCGATCCCCTGTCTCGCCGCGACCGTGCTGCTGTTCTCGCTCCGGCGCTACCTGCGCACGTTCGCGCCCGAGCGGAAAGCGGTGTCACGGTCGAGCGGCGAGAGGCGGCCGGCGGCGCTCGGTCTTCTGCTCGGGGTGATCACGTTCCGCAGCGTGGCCTGGTTCGGGCTGCTCACGTTCGTTCCGCTCTGGGAGGTCTCGCTCGGCAACTCGGAGGCGCACGGTAACCGGCTCCTCGCCGCCATGCTGCTCGCGGGCGGCATCGGCACGCTTGTGGCCGGTCGGCTCGCCGACCGCCTGGGCCGCCGTCCGGTGCTGACGGCGAGCGTCGTCGCGACGGCGCCGCTGATCTTCGTGTACCTGCAGGTCGGCGGTCTCGTCGGCGCGGTGGCTCTCGCGCTCGTGGGTGTATGCGTGATCGGGACGTTCGGCGTGACCATGGTCATGAGCCAGGAATACCTTCCCGGGAGCATCGGGATGGCCTCCGGGCTCTCGATCGGCCTGTCGATCGGCCTGGGTGGTGTGGCGGCCGTCGCCCTCGGTGCGCTTGCCGACGCGATCGATCTCCGCACGGCGCTCTACGTGAGCGCTGCGGCACCGATCCCGGCCACGATCCTGTGCGCATTCCTTCCGCCCACGCGTGCCTCGCGGGCGGTCACACCGGAGCCCGTCGTCAGCTAGATACGCTGCCGGTCGCCGACCAGGGAGGAAACGTGCCGGAGTCTGTACGAGAGTTCTTCGAGGGGCTTCCCTCGCGGGTCGATCCTGCGAAGACCGCCGGAATGACCACGAGCTACCGCTTCGACGTCGACGGTGCCGGAACCTGGACCGTCCGGGTCGACGACGGGAAGGTCACCGTCAACGAGGCAGCCGAGGAAGCCGAGTGCACGGTTCGCGTCTCCGAGGAAAACTTCATGAAACTCCTTCGCCGCGAGCTCAATCCCATGACGGCGTACATGACCGGCAAGGTCAAGATCCAGGGCGACATGGGCACGGCCATGAAGCTGCAGAAGCTCTTTTAAAGAGGCTTGATGTGAAATGGACGCACACCCGAGTGGGGGCCTGCACACAGCGCATCGCGGCCGCCTCGCCCGACGTCAAGGCAGCCAAGCCTTGACTCCGACCGAGTCGACCACGCTGCTTGGCGCATGCCCTCCTGGATGCACGCCCATTCCACATCAAGCCTCTAGGCGGCCGGGCGTGGCGATCGAGGCTCACGCGCACGAGCCATCCGCACCGGTGCCCGCCTGGAGCCTGTCGCCCGATGCCGTCGAGGGCATTCAGCTCGCGGGCGAGTGGCCGGAGCGGGTGACGCGGGAGTGGGCGTGGGAGGGATCGAGCGGCGCGGGGGCACGCGTCTGCATCCTGGACAGCGGCGTCGAGCCGAGCCACCCGCTCGTCGGGCCGCTCGAGGGAGCCGTGGCGGTGTCTCTCGGTGAGAATGATGCGCCGGTGGCCGAGGATGATGCGGAAGGCGATCTCTGCGGGCACGGAACCGCCTGTGCAGGCATCGTTCGTTCGATCGCGCCCGATTGCAGCCTTTTCAGCGTGCGCGTGCTCGGGGCGGGCTACACGGGCAGCGGTCCGACGCTCCTCGCCGGACTGCGCTGGGCGATCGACCAGGGCTTCGACGTGATCAATATGAGCCTCTCCACGACGAAAAGCCAGTTCGCGGGTGTGCTGCACGAGCTCGCGGACACGGCCTACTTTCGTCGCACGGTGCTCGTCGCCTCGGCCCACAACATGCCGGTCGAGAGCTATCCGTGGCGCTTCTCCGCCGTCATCTCCGTAGGCAGCCATCAGGAGTCCGATCCGCTGACGTTCTTCTACAACCCGGCGCCGCCGGTCGAGTTCTTCGCCCGCGGAGTCAGCGTCGATGTGGCTTGGCTAGGCGGCGGGCAGATCCGGTGCACGGGCAACAGCTTCGCGACGCCGCACATCTCTGGGATCTGCGCGCGGATCCTCGGCAAGCACCCGGAGCTGACACCCTTCCAGCTCAAGAGCGTGCTTTACCTCACCGCCACGAATGTGGGTGCACGCCCCTGATGGACAAGGAAACCTTCCGATCCGCGGTGGCGGCCGGCGTGTTCGCCTCCGAGGAGGCGCACCGCTCGCTCTTGCAGTCGATCGTCGAGGTGGCACGCGCCATGTTCGCCGCGCGCGCGTCGTCGATCGTCCTCCTGGACGAAGCGTCCGACGAGCTCGTGTTCGAGGCCGTTGCAGGCGAAGGCTCGGACACCCTGATCGGCACGCGGTTTCCGTCCAGCAAGGGCATCTCGGGCTGGGTGCTGGTCACCCGGCAGCCGCTCGTGATCGAGGACGTCTCGGCCGACCCGCGTCACGCACGCGATGTGGCGGAGGGGACCGGCTACGTGCCAAAAGGCCTGATGACCGTCCCGCTGCTCCTCGAGGAACGGGCCCTCGGCGTTCTCTCCGTGCTCGACCGCCAGACGCAGTTCACGCTAGAAGAGATGGATCTGCTCGGCCTGTTCGCAAATCAGGCTGCGATCGCCCTCGACCTGCTGCAGCGGACGCGAAGGGCGCGGTCGGCTCTGGACGAAGACGGCAGCGAGGATGTTGCGGTGGTGGCGCGGCTCGCGGCGGCGCTCGACGGTCTCGAGGGCCCGAAGAGGGAGGCGGGCCTCCGGTTGCTCTCAGCCCTCGAGGACGTGCTGGCGACTTGAAAGGCGAAGGGCGGCTCAGGGCCGCCCTTCGTGAAGTCTCGAGTTCGGTGGGCGTCTAGCCGACGCTCTCCTTGCCGACGCTCTCCTTGCCGACGCTCTCCTTGCCGATGTCCAGGCGGTGAGCCTCGAAATCGGGGGCGTCGCTGTCGCGGCCGAGACTCTCCTTACCGAAGCTCTCTTTGCCGACGTCCTCGCGGCCGATGTCCTCGCGGTGAGCCTGGACGTCGTCGCCCTCGTCGCCGGCTATGCCCTCGTCGATTCTCTTCTGATCTTCCATGTCTCCTCCTTGGTCGCCGTTTCTTGCGGGTTCTGATCCACAAGACGCGGATGCAGGCCTGAATCTTCCATGCATTGGCCGAAACATGCAATTCTCCGTCCGGTGTCCGCGCTGCGTGATCGACTCGCCGATTCGCTGCGGGCGTTCCGGGCGGTCTTCACGAACCCGAATCTTCGGCGCGTCCAGCTCGCCTGGGTCGGCTCTGAGACTGGCAAATGGCTGTATCTGATCGCGTTAGCCGTCTACGCGTACGAGGCGGGCGGCGCAGCGGGTGTCGGGCTCGTAGCGTTGATCAGAACCATCCCGACCGCCATTGCGGCGCCCTTCGCCGCACTGCTCGGCGACCGGTACCGGCGGGAGCGCGTGATGCTCGCCGCGACGCTCGTCCGTCTCGTCACGATCACGACCGCCGCGGCGGCCGTGGCCGTGGACGCACCGGCCCTCGTCGTGTACGGGCTCGCCGCCTTCGTGACGCTCGTCTCGACTGCGTTTCGGCCCGCGCAGGCCGCACTCCTCCCGTCGCTCGCGCGTACGCCCGAGGAGCTGACGGCGGCGAACGTTGCGTCGAGCACTGTCGCGAGCGTCGCCAGCTTCATCGGCCCGGCGGTCGGCGGTGTCCTACTCGCCGCGACGAGCACCGAGATCGTCTTCCTCGCTACGGGGGGTACGTTCCTGTGGACGGCGGTGATGGTGGCGGGGATCAAGCCGGGGGAGACCCGGCGCCAGGACTCGACCGCCGAGCCGAGCGGCATCGTCGGCGAGGCGCTCGCGGGATTCCGCACCATCCTCGTGGACAAGGATCTCCGTCTCTTCGTCGGCCTCTACGGAGCCCAGGCGTTCGTCGGTGGCACGCTCAGCGTGCTCATCGTGGTGTCCGCGCTCGAGCTTCTGGATCTCGGCGAGTCGGGTGTCGGCTTCCTGAACTCAGCCTTCGGCATCGGAGGAGTGCTCGGCACGGTGGTCGCCCTCGCGCTGGTCGCGCGCCAGAAGCTCGCGTCCGATTTCATCTTCGGCATCCTGCTCTGGGGCGTCCCGCTTGCCCTCATGGGGCTCTGGCCGAACCCGTTCGTCGCGGTCGTACTGCTCGGCCTGATCGGCGTGGGGGAGACGATCGTCGAGGTCGCAGGGCCGACCCTGCTCCAGCGGTCCGTGCCGGACGACGTGCTTGCGCGAGTGTTCGGCGCGCTCGAGAGCCTGCTCGTGACCACGATCGGTCTTGGAGGGATGGTCGCCCCTGTCCTCATCGCCGTCTTCGGCATTCGCGGCGCCCTCGGGGTCAGCGGCGCCATCCTGCCTCTGCTCGCCCTGGTCTTCTGGAGGCGCCTCGTCGCCATCGATGCCGCGGCTCCCGCGGTGGAGCGACAGCTCGCGCTGCTCCGAGGCGCGCCGATGTTTGCGCCGCTTCCGCCTGCCACCCTCGAGCAGCTCGCGGGGAGCGTCGCGCTCGTGCATGTGCAGTCGGGCGAGGAGATCTTCCGACAGGGCGACCCGGGCGAGCGCTTCTACCTCATCGACCGCGGTGAGGTCGAGGTCGCGGTGGACGGGCGGCCGACCCGAACGCTGGGACCGGGCGACTTCTTCGGTGAGATTGCGCTTCTCCGGGAGGTGCCGAGAACAGCCACGGTTACGGCGCGGGAAGTCGCCAGGCTCTACGCCCTCGAGCGTGACGAGTTCATCGCGGCCGTGACCGGCCACGCGCCGAGCATGGAGGCCGCCGACGGCGTAATCTCCGCGCGGCTGGGAGCGTTTCGAAGCGCCTTGGCGCCCGAGTAGTGGCTACGCCCTACACCGCGATCTCGACGAGTGGAGCCCCTCCGACGACGCGGTCGCCTTCTCGGACATGGATGCGACCTACGATCGCCTCGTGCGGCGAGGAAATGGGGGTCTCCATCTTCATCGCCTCGAGCAGGACGAGTGGCTGGCGCGCCGCAACCCGGTCACCTTCGGCGACCAGAACGCGCAGCACTGTGCCGGGCATCGGCGCGGACAGAGTGCTCGGCCCGCCCACCGCTCCACGCGCTTCTGCGGAGACGTCGGGGTCGGGGGGCGGGAGAACGGGTGGCGGGGGAAGGTTGAGGCGCCAGGTCCGCCGCCAGGGGGCGTCCGTGGCTCGCGCCGGAGCGGAAGACAGCGGCGGATGTTCCATGAGGAATGCTGTCGTGACGTCCCCGGAGCGAACCCCCGGGTGGCTCACGAGCCAGCGCAGAAACGAGAGGTTGGTAGTTACGCCCCGAACTGCGGTTGCGTCCAGCGCGTCACGGAGTCGCTCGAGGGCCTCGGCGCGCGTAGGCGCATGCGCGATCAACTTCGCAAGCAGCGGGTCGTAGGCGGTGCCGACCTCGTCTCCGGCCTCCACGCCCGCGTCGACACGGACGTTCCGCGGCAGCTCGAGGTGCTCGATCCGTCCCGCCTGAGGAAGGAACGTGCGTGGATCTTCCGCGTAGAGGCGGACCTCGACCGCGTGGCCCCGAGGCTCGGGAGCAGCTTCGATGGTCCCGCCATTCGCAATGCGAAGCTGCGCCCGCACGAGATCGACACCGGTCACGAGCTCCGTGACCGGGTGCTCGACCTGGATCCGGCCGTTCAACTCCAGGAAGTAGAAGTCCCGGCCCGAGAGCATGAATTCCGCGGTGCCCGCGCCTCGGTACCCCACGGCCCGAGCGAAAGCGACCGCTGCGTCGCTCATCCGGGCCCTGACCGCCGGGTCGAGGGCGGGGGAGGGCGCCTCCTCGAGCACCTTCTGGTGACGGCGCTGGATGGAGCAGTCGCGCTCGCCGAGAGCGATCACGGTGCCGTGCGTGTCGGCGAGGAGCTGGATCTCGACGTGCTTCGGGCGCTCGATGTACCGCTCGCAGAACACCATGTCGTCACCGAAGGCCGCCTGCGATTCGCGACGTGCGGCGGCGAGCCCCGCCTCGAGGTCTTCTGCCGTTCGGATTAGCCGCATCCCGCGGCCGCCGCCGCCGCCGGCCGCCTTGATCATGAGCGGATAGCCGACGTCGGAAGGCTCGCCCA
>JACCTQ010000209.1 GCA_013812265.1 Actinomycetota bacterium | reverse complement strand
GGCCGCGTTCGGCGGCGAGATCAAGGAGGAGGACATTCCCAGGTGGCGGTCGGTCTTCGACCTCGACCGCCTGATATGGGCCTTCGACGGCGAGCTGCCGGTAGCCACGGCGGCCGCGCACACGTTCCAGCTCACGGTGCCGGGCGGGGAGCTGCCCGCAGCCGGCGTAACATTCGTCGGCGTACTGCCGAGCCATCGGCGCCGCGGCATTCTGCGGCAGCTGATGCGCCATCAGCTGGACGACGTTCGCGGCCGTGGCGAGCCGCTCGCCATCCTGTGGGCCTCGGAGGCGCCGATCTACGGCCGCTTCGGCTACGGGCTTGCCGCGCGGGCCATGTTCATGGACGCCGAGCGGAGCTCCGTCTCGTTCCGGGCTCCATCCCGGCCCACGGGCTCGGTGCGACTCGTGCCCCTGGAAGAGGCAGGCGGTGTCCTTCCGGACATCTACGACCGGGTGCGGCGTGAGACGCCTGGGATGTTCGGCCGCACCGAGGCATGGTGGTCGGCATTACGGCTGGCGGATCCAGAGCACGAGCGCAGGGGCGGCGGCCCGCTCTTCTGCTCGGTCATCGACCTGGACGGCTCCCCCGAAGCCTACGCCCTCTATCGGCTCGAGGGCTCCTGGGAGGGAGGGATTCCTAGGGGCAAGCTCCAGATTCGGGAGGCGCTCGGCACCACACCGGAGGCGACACGCGAGATCTGGCGCTTTCTCTTCGGCGTCGATCTCGTCGAGCGCGTGAAAGGGTGGGCTCTTCCCGTCGACCACCCGCTCCAGTTGATGCTCGCGGACACGCGCAGGCTTCACCTGACGGTGGGCGACGGTCTCTGGCTTCGGCTCGTGGACCTCCCCGCTGCGCTGCGAGCCCGCTCGTACGCGGAGCACGCTTCCCTCGTGCTCGGGGTTGACGACGCGTTCTGCGAGTGGAACACCGGGACGTGGCGGCTCGACGTGGCCGCCGCCGGCGCCGAGGTCACGCGGGCCAACGGCGAGCCGGATCTGCGCCTCACGATCGAGGACCTCGCCTCGACATATCTCGGTGCCTTCACGTTTGCCGATCTGGCCCGTGCCGGGCGGGTCGAGGAGACGACGGAGGGTGCGATCGCGCGCGCCGACGAGCTCTTTCGTACGTCGCGGGCGCCGTGGTGCCCGGAGGTGTTTTAGTTAGCCGGCGTTCTTGGATTCGAGCAGCGTCGCGACGTAGGCGAGCACGTCCGCCTCTTGCTGTCCCGAGACGAGGTTCGGAGGCATGATTCCCTTCCCGTTCTCGATCCGGTCACGCACGAGCGTGAGGGGGATCCGCGCGTCGCGGAGCCGCGGGCCGGCTCCGCCTGTGGCGTTCGGGCCGTGGCAGGTCGCGCACGTCTGCAGGAAGATCGTCTCGCCGCGGTAGGCGTCACCGAGGACGATCTGGCCCCCAACGGCCGCGCTCGGAGCGGCCGGCTCCGCGAGCCGAAGCTTGGCGAGCGTGAAGACCGCCGCCGAGAGGCCGGCGAAGAGGAGGAGCGGCGGGCCGATATTCCGCCCCAGCGATCGGTGCTTCCAGGCGCCTCTCTCGGCCACGAGCAGATGCTAAAGCAGTAGGCTCGCGGCGCGGGAATGCCAGTGCTGCTCGACGTCAGCTCGACCTACACCGACATCATGACGAGCGTCTTCTCTACGACGATCGCAGCGAAGGCGTGGTTCGCGACGGCTGCGGTTGCGCTGGCGCTCGTCCAGGTGCTGAGCGCGGCGCGGATCTACGGGAAGCTGAAGGGGATCGTCCGCATCCCGTACCCGCCGATCGGAGTCATCCATCGGTGGTCGGGGCGGTTTGCCTTCGTCTTCACGCTGCCTGTGGCCTTTCATTGCATCGCCATCCTCGGCTTCCAGACGACCGACGCCCGCGTCATCGCGCACTCGATCGCGGGGTCGTTCGTCTACGGCGTCTTTGGCGCCAAGATCTTCATCCTCAAGGACCGCGGCTACCCGCGCTGGCTCCTTCCGGTGGCAGGCGGAACGCTGTTCTCCGTCCTGACCGCGCTGTGGCTGACCTCGAGTCTGTGGTATTTCACGCAAGTCCGTTTCGGCTTCTGAGCAGCGTTGGGAACCGCCGCGGCGTTCGCGGTGTAAACGCAGCGATCACCACGGAGAAGGAGACGTCCATGCGACGAAGGATCGTTGCGGCTGTCATCGGCGTTCTGCTCGTCCTCGGCCTCGCCGCGGGTGCATTCGCCAAGGAGCTCAAAGAAGTGAAGGTTTGCGGCGCTGTGGCGTGCGTGGTCGTGACCGACGTAGGGACGATGCACAAGCTTGCGGACGCGACCGAAGGGTCGAAGGCGCCGCCCCGTGCGTCTGAGTACTACAGCGTCAGCGTCAGCGTGGATGCGGGGGAGAGGCTGCACACGTGGCACGTCTACTACGTTCCCTCCGCCGGGCTCGTGCGCGCGATCGACGAGCATGGCGCCGCGGCGACGCGAGCGGCCGTCCGGCAAGCAACCGCCGTATGGATGTCCGTCCCGGCGGCGACGCGAGCGGCTTTCGGGCAAGCAACCGCCGGTCTCGCGCCGTTCCCGAAGCCGGCGCTCACGAGCGTCCGGGTCGGAGCGCGTCCGGTGACAGGAGATCCGAGCTCCTATCTGAGCCTCTACGAGGTCGGTGCGCGATATTCCGGCTCGACGTGGAAGGCCACGTGGCACCGGATCACTCTCCAGTCGGAGACTCCCTCGCCGTGGACGGACGGGGCCAACAAGCTCTCGTACTCGCCCAATCTGCGCTTGATCCGTCGGGACGGGCACGTGTTCCGGATCGCCAAGTCGCTCTCTGACCGGCTCCGGCATGGAGCGCCGCTGCGCTGACGATTCCGCCTTCGCGGCGGCGCACCGGCGCTAGAATGGCCGGCGAAGGGCGGTTAGCTCAGTTGGGAGAGCACCAGCTCGACAAGCTGGGGGTCACTGGTTCGAGCCCAGTACCGCCCATGAACTTGGGGTTGCACTAACCACGACGGCAGCGGCCAGACATCGGCGGTCGGAGCGCCTCGTGGGGGAATGTCTCT
>JACCTQ010000206.1 GCA_013812265.1 Actinomycetota bacterium | reverse complement strand
CCCTCGCGCAGCTCTCCGGTGAGCCGGAAGCCAACGACCTGCGGCACCAGCATCGAGATCGCTTCTCCGAGCATCGCTGCCTCGGCTTCGATGCCGCCCGTGCCCCAGCCCAGAACCCCGAGCCCGTTCACCATCGTGGTGTGGGAGTCGGTTCCGACGAGCGTGTCGGGAAATGCCTGCAGCCGCCCTCCGACCTCGCGCGTCTCGACGACGCGAGCGAGATACTCGAGATTGACCTGATGCACGATGCCGGTGAAGGGCGGAACGACACGGAAGTTGGCGAACGCGCCCTGGCCCCAGCGCAGAAACGCGTAGCGCTCGAAGTTGCGCCGATACTCGAGCTCCGCGTTTCGGCCCATCGCGAACCGCGTCGCGTACTCGTCCACCTGAACCGAGTGGTCGATCACGAGCTCGACCGGCAGCAGCGGGTTGATCCGCGCCGGATCGCCGCCGAGGTCACGCATGGCGTCGCGCATGACCGCAAGATCGACGATGGCCGGAACGCCGGTGAAATCCTGCAGGAGTACACGAGCGGGGAGAAAGGAGATCTCGCGGCTCGGCTGCTCCGCGGCTACCCAAGTGGCGACGGCCTCTACGTCGGCCGCGGCGACCTCGTCAGCGCCTTCGTGGCGGAGGACGTTCTCCAGCAAGATGCGGAGCGTGTACGGGAGCCGCTCGATGTCGTAGCTCGCCTGCAGGGCGTCGAGCCGGAAGATCTCGTACGAGGCATCGCCGACCCGCAGCTCCGAGCGTGCTGAGAACGAATCGGCCATCACCTAGGGCGAGGGCGAGGTTTCGGCGCCGTGTTGGGGCCGCCACCCGGCCCGTGGGAATTTCCGATCAACCATCTAAAAGCGGAGCAACGCTCCGATGCCCTCCACGGGATCGAGATCCTGGTGGTGACGGACGGCCAGTACCGTCCCGCCCTGGGCAAGTGTCTGGTGCACGGCCAGGTCGAGGCCCGCTTCGTCTTTGTCCATGTGGCTTCCGTCGAGCGGACATGCGCCCGCCTCGGCGCTGAGGCGTCCGCACTCGGCGCACTGCCAGCAAGGTCGGTTGACTCCCTCCTGGAAAAGGAGGACATCGACCCGGGCATCCGAGGCTGCGGCCAGGGTCTCGGCCCACCCCGAGGACCCGCGCGCGTCGCGGCCGGCTTGCTCGCGCCACCGCTCGATGATGTCTCGCTCCTCGTTCGCACTCGCCTGCTCCAGCACCGGCTCGACTACCTCGAGCAACTGTGCCGGCGTGGCGTGCGCGGCTGCCTCGGCCCAGCCCACCACCGCCTTCTGGGTCTCGCTCGAGAGAGCCGCGGTGACGTCCGGGCGCGCTTCCTCCTGGCAGATGACGACAAGGCGCGGGTTGCGCAGCCTTCGTAGCTCTCGGTCGAGCTCTCCGGCCACGTCCTCCAGATGCTGCTGCACGAGGTGCTCGACGTGGCGCTGGTGCCGCGCCTGCGACGAGCCGCGGTGGTCGTGCTGGCCGGGCTGCTCGTCGAAGCGGTCGACGAGGTTCTCCAAGCGGCCGGCGCGCAGCCGGTAGACCTGCCCCTGCTCCTGCGTGAAGACCGCAACGAGGTCGACGGCGCTGCGGCTCACGAGGGGCACGATCGGCGCAAGATAGAGCTGGCGGCCGACCTTGACGGCGTCCGACACGGAGTCCGGCAGCCCGAACGACACCCAGAGGTCGTCGAGGCCGGCCGAGAAGACGACCGCGCCGCGAGCACCGTCGCGCACGAAGTCGTCCTGGAAGTAGCGGTCGATCCGCTCGAAATCCTGCTTCAGCGCTTCTCGCTGATCGTGGGTGAGCTTCTCGGGAGAGGCCCCGTCGGCCTTGGCAGCCCCTGCGAGCAGAGAGTTGACGCGCGTGTGCGCGTCGGCCGGGGTAGGCGAGACGCTGGGGTCCAGGTTGACGTAGAAGCTGATCGCGCAACCCTTCTTGGCCCGGAATCCGGCCAGCTCGCGTAATCCGTCCCAGCTCAACGTCGTCGCCATCGACCCCTCCCTTTGCCCGGATAGGTGCCGATTCTAGACGGGATGCGGCCCGAGCCCGGAAGGCGGGCATCCGGTCGCCGGCGCGGGAAGCGGCGCTTTCCGAAGGAATACGCCGCCCATCCGCTCCGTTCATTACCGTGAGGGTCCCCTTGGACCAGACATCACCGGAGGCGAGCTAGGTGGCGAACGACGTGCGCGAGATCATCATCATCGGCGGAGGTCCGGCCGGGTATACCGCTGCGCTCTACGCGGCCCGGGCCAACCTGGAGCCGCTCGTGATCGAGGGGTTCTCGTGGGGCGGTCAGCTCATGATCACCAGCGACGTCGAGAACTACCCCGGCTATCCCGACGGGATCCTCGGTCCGGAGATGATGCAAGACTTCCGTCGCCAGGCGGAGCGCTTCGGCGCCGAGTACGTGACGGACGACGTGACGCGAGTCGACTTCTCCGAGCGCCCTTTCCGCGTTTACGTCGGTGACGACGAATACCGTGCCGAGTCCGTTGTAGTCGCGACGGGTGCAACCGCGCGCCAGCTCGGGCTCGAGTCCGAGCGGCGCCTCCAGGGCCGGGGGGTCACCTACTGCGCTGTGTGCGATGCGGCCTTCTGGCGCGAACGCGACGTGGCGGTCGTGGGAGGCGGCGACTCGGCGATGGAAGAGGCGCTCTTCCTCACGAAGTTCGCCAGCAAGGTCACCGTCATCCACCGCCGCGACGAGTTCCGTGCGTCGCCGATCATGCTCGACCGCGCGCGGGCCAGCGAGAAGATCGAGCTCGTGATGAACGCAGTGGTCGACGAGGTCCTGGGCGGTGACCGGATGGAGGGGCTCCGTCTCCGGAGCACGGTGACGGACGAGACCCGGGAGCTCCCCGTTGACGCGGTGTTCGTGGCGATCGGCCACGACCCGAGTACGGGCCTGTTCCTGGACCAGCTCGACCATGACGACGCGGGATACCTCGTGACACAGGCCGAGTCGACCGAGACGAACGTCCCCGGCGTGTTCGCCGTGGGCGATGTCGTCGATCACACGTACCGACAGGCGATCACGGCTGCGGGCTCCGGTTGCATGGGGGCGCTCGATGCCGAGCGGTTCCTCGCCTCGAGTCACGGCCATCCCGGTTCCGCCCTGACGGCGCCGCGACCCGAAGCCGCCGAAGTCTAGGTCCCCGTCGACCCCTGTTAGGCTCGCCGGCCGATGGCGAAACCCGAGGCGTGGACCGACCTTCTGGATCCGTCCGAGGAGGAGATTCACCGGCACGCTCCGGCGACGCTTCTTCCGGCCGCGCTCGAGCAGCTGAACCGGCCTGCCACGCTGAGCGGTGACGCGCGCCCGGCATTTCAGAGCCACGACGACTACGTCCTCGGAGTGCTGCTCGTGGCTGTCGCGGTGCCGGCGGAGGATCGCGTCTTCTACCAGGAGGTGGATCTCGTCCTCACGGACAAGGCCATCCTCACCATTCGCAAGGCACCCCCGGGTGAACCCCCGTTCGACCTAGGCCCCGTGCATGCGGTGTGCTCCTCGAAAGAAGAGATCTCGCCGGGGATGATCGCCTTCCATCTCGTGGAAAACATCGCCGAGCGGTACCTCGACCTGCTGGACACGATCAACGAGGAGATAGGGGAGCTCGAAGACAACGTCGACAGCTGGCCCACGGGGCAAGGTCACAAGCGGCTCTCCGAGCTCCGCGCCGACCTCCTGCGCCTGCGCAGAACACTTGCGCCCACGCGCGATGCGGTGCGCGGCGTGGTCGACGGCCGCGTCGACTTGAAGCGGCGGCGAGTCTTCCGGCGAGAGGCCTTTCCGCGCCCCGTGGAACGCGAGTTCGCGCACGCCTACGACAAGCTGCTCCGCGCCTCGGAGGGCCTCGAGCTGGCCCGTGACCTGCTGGCGGCCGTTCGGGACTACCACCAGTCACGTATCGCCACCGACCAGAACGACGTCGTACGGCGGCTGACGGCGATCGCTTCGCTCATCCTCTTCCCGACCTTCTGGGTCGGCGTCTACGGGCAGAACTTCGACCACATGCCCGAGCTCGGCTGGCGCCTCGGATACCTCTGGTCGTGGGGCATGATCGTGGTGATTACGATCGCCCAGCTCGTGTTCTTCAGGCGGCGCGGCTGGTTGTAGCTCGTGTCTCGGGGAGGCGGCTACGATCGATCGGTGCCCTTCTTCATCTGCCCGAACTGCAAGCAGCGCTCGATCGACCACGACCGGCGGCAGGGCCTTTTACAACAGGCCATCGCCTGCGAGCGCTGCGGCTTCGGCTTCCTGTTCGAGCTGCTCGACGACTACTTCCCGGCGCCCACGGCGGGTCTCGTCGTCTGCGACGGGTCGGCCCGGATACTCGCGGTCGGGCGCGGCATCTTCGAGCTGACCGGATACCGGGACTCCGATTTGATGGGCCACGACCTCGTCGGAGGTCTAGGGCTCGGCGGCTTCGACGAGGAGCGAAACCCCGTCGGCATCGCACTCGAATGGGGCGTGCGGCGGCTGGGCGAGCAGCTGTCGGTGCGGACTAGGGCGGGTATCGAGCAGCCCGTGACCGCCGACCTCTTCCCTGCCTACGACGAGGACGGCGGTCTCCTGGTGGCGCTCGCCCCGCGCTAGCGGCGCGCTTGCCGACGCGCCGGGCCTCTGTGAGCTGGGGACGAACCGGCGCGCTCTTGACACATTCCCGACCGTCTAGCCGCGACATGTCCAGGGTCAGACCCTGAGGGTCCCGGCGCGCGGCCTGTGGAAAAACGGGTGACGCGCCTCGTGAGCGGTCAGGCCGGGGGCACGTCCGCTCGGGCCGTACGTCGGGCGGCGTCGATCCTGCTCGCGGGACAGAGGTCGTTGAGCACGCATTCCGCGCAGCGCGGCGACCGAGCGATGCACACCCGCCGCCCGTGCCAGATCAGGAGATG
>JACCTQ010000196.1 GCA_013812265.1 Actinomycetota bacterium | reverse complement strand
GTCGTCGAGAATCTCCAGAAGCACTTCCCGGTCACGCGCGGGATCGTGTTCCAGAAGCAGGTCGCGGCGGTCAAGGCGGTCGACGGCGTCAGCTTCAGCGTGAAGCAGGGAGAGACGCTGGGCGTGGTGGGCGAGTCGGGCTGCGGCAAGTCCACCATGGCTCGATGCATCATGAGGCTGCTCGAGCCCACCGGGGGGCGGATCATCTTCGAGGGTCGGGACATCACGAAGCTCGACCGGGCGCGCATGCGTCCCATCCGGCGCGAGATGATGATGATCTTCCAGGATCCCTACGCGTCGCTCAACCCGCGCAAGCGCGTCGGCTTCATCATCTCCGAGGCCCTGGAGGTGCACAAGCTCGGCACAGCCGCCGAGATCAAGCGCAAGGTGCAGGAGTTGCTCGAGGTGGTCGGTCTGAACCCCGAGCACTACAACCGCTTTCCGCACGAGTTCTCGGGCGGGCAGCGCCAGCGAATCGGAGTCGCCCGCGCACTCGCGGTCAACCCGAAGCTGATCGTCTGCGACGAGCCAGTATCCGCCCTCGACGTGTCGGTGCAGGCTCAGATCCTCAACCTGCTCCGGGATCTGCAGAAGGAGTTCGGGCTGACCTACATCTTCATCGCGCACGACTTGAACGTCGTGCGCCATATCTCGGACCGCGTCATGGTCATGTACCTGGGGCATGCAGTAGAGCTTGCCTCCCGGGCGCAGCTGTACTCGCAGCCCAAGCACCCGTACACGGGTTCACTCCTCTCGGCGGTGCCGATACCGAATCCCGCGCTGGGACGTCAGCGGCAGAGCATGGTGCTCGAGGGCGACGTGCCGAATCCCATCAACCCCCCGAGCGCGTGCTGGTTCCATCCGCGGTGCCCCCGCTTCCAAGAGGGCCATTGCGACGTCGAGACGCCGCCGCTCTACCCGATGGGAGACGGCCAGGTGGCAGCGTGCCATTATCCGCTCGAGCGCTGGCCGATGGACGAGAGCGAGATGCGACAGCCGGGAGAGCGGTTCAGGCCCGGGTCGGACGCAGTCTGACCATGCTGCTCGCGGCGCTCCGCCGCCTCGGGTTCGTACTCTGTCTCGCCGGTGGATTGACGGCCGCCTTTTCCGCGCTGGTCGGGTTGCTCGCGGGCGCATCACTGACGCGGGCCGTCTCGCTCGGGTTCTACCTCGTTGGGTCGTTTCTGCTCGTGTCGGGATTCTTCATTGGTAATCGCGGCCCCGCGCGGGTTAAATCCGAAAGCGGAACAGCCGGACCGTTCGGGATGTTTCTCGGTTCGCGAACGGTTCGGTGGGCGACGGCCGCGGAGCAGGAAGACTCCATCAATCTCTCCGCGGTCTTCGTGACGGTCGGGCTCGCGCTCGTCGTGCTCGGCGCCGCCGTGGATAGTCGCTACAAGCTGGCCTGAGAGCTCCGCTGGCGAAAGTCCCTGAGAACTGACGAGTTTTGCTAACTCTCCGGGATCTCTGGCGTCCAACTTGATATGGGAACGTTGAAGTTGACGACGCAGCGCTGTGACCGCGTCCGCGCATGGGTCTCGGTCGAGCTCGACGGTGAGCTGTCGCAGTTCGAGATCGCCCTGCTGCGAACGCACCTCGCTGGCTGCGAGGATTGCCGGAAGTTCGCCGCCGAGGCGCGGGCCTTCACGGGCGAGCTTCGCTCGGCCCCTCCCGAGCGTCTCGATGTGCCCATCTCTCTCCCCCGTCGCCGACGCGGATCGTTCCGGTCGGTGCAGGTCGCTGTTGCAGCGAGCGCCGTGGCCGCCGTCGGTCTCGGCAGCGTGCTTGGCTCGCTCGGCTCGCGTGACGCGATCACCGCTCGATCCGCCGCGCCGAGCACCCTCGAGAGGGTGAGCCCAGCGCGCCCGCAGATCGGCCCAGGCCTGAAGCGGGCTGTGGAGCTCGAGTCTGCACCGCCAACCCCTCCCGCAGGACCTTCGAGCGACGTGGAACGGCACCCGGGCAAGCAGCCCGTCTGAGCCACCCGGCGCGCTCCAGGCATCGGCCCAGGCGCTACGCTTCAGCCATGATGGCGTCGCCTATCACCTCGTACGTCTGAGGCCTCGATCACGTCGCCAGGCTGGCGGCGGCCGAGAACGATCACCGTTTGCAGCTGGCTCTAGGCGGCCGGTCGCGCGGGCGCTCGGATAGAATCGCGGCGTTCTGTCGGCGCCTGCTGCCTTGGCGTCGGACGGTCGTACCGCCTCTCCAGGAGACTCATGTCTGAACAGCAGAACTCGAACGGATCGAATGTCGGCAAGGTGATCGAGATCAAGAGCGTCGTCATCGACGCCGTCTTCACCGGGAACCTGCCGGAGATCAACAACGCCCTCCGTCTCACGCTGCCGGCGCAGGATGGCCGCGCCGAGATCGATCTCATTGCGGAGGTGCAGCAGCACCTCGGCGACGACCGAGTGCGCGCGGTCGCGATGGACTCCACGGACGGCATCCCTCGCGGCGTCTCCATCGTCGACACCGGCGGGCCGATCAGCGTGCCGGTCGGAGAGGCGACGCTCGGCCGAATCTTCAACGTGCTCGGGGATCCCATCGATCGCAGCGACGCGCCGGTCGAGGGCGAGCGGTGGTCGATCCACCGCGAGCCGCCCTCGTTCGAAGAGCTCTCACCGACCACCGAGATCCTGGAAACGGGGTTGAAGGTCGTCGATCTGCTAGCCCCGTATACAAAGGGCGGCAAGGTCGGCTTGTTCGGAGGCGCGGGCACGGGCAAGACGGTGCTGATCCAGGAGCTCATCCACAACATCGCCCGCGAGCACGGCGGGCTGTCGGTCTTCTGTGGCGTGGGCGAGCGCACTCGCGAGGGGAACGACATGTGGCTCGAGATGCAGGAATCGGGTGTGATCGACAAGACGGCACTCGTCTACGGCCAGATGAACGAGCCGCCGGGGGCGCGTCTGCGCGTCGGTCTTTCCGGCCTCACGATGGCGGAGTACTTCCGCGACCAGGGTCAGGACGTGCTGCTCTTCATCGACAACATCTTCCGCTTCGTGCAGGCAGGCTCCGAGGTCTCGGCGCTGCTCGGCCGCATGCCGAGCGCGGTGGGGTACCAGCCCACGCTCGCGACCGAGATGGGGCAGCTCCAGGAGCGGATCACGTCCACCCGGACGGGCTCCGTGACCTCGATTCAGGCGATCTATGTCCCCGCGGACGACTACACCGACCCGGCCCCGGCGACCACGTTCGCGCATCTCGACTCCACGACCGAGCTGAGCCGGGCGATCGTCGAGCAAGGGATCTACCCAGCGGTCGATCCACTCACATCGACCTCCCGCGCCTTGCAGCCCGGAATCGTCTCGGACGAGCATTACGAGACCGCCACCCGCGTCAAGGAGATCCTGCAGCGCTACAAGGATCTCCAGGACATCATCGCCATCCTCGGTATCGACGAGCTATCCGACGAGGATCGGCTCACCGTGTCCCGGGCGCGCAAGATCCAGCGTTTCCTGTCTCAGCCCAACTTCGTCGCCGAGCAGTTCACCGGCACACCGGGCCAGTACGTGAAGCTCGAGGACACGATCAAGGGTTTCCGGGAGATCATCGACGGCAAGCACGACGATCTTCCCGAGCAGGCCTTCTACATGGTCGGCGCGATCGAAGGCGCGGTGGAGAAGGGCCGGCACCTTGCCGGTGAGGGCGAGCGGGAAGCCCCGCCCGAGAAGTCCGAGCCCGAGCAGGCGACCGAGCCGGACCCTAAGCCGGAGCCCGTCGCTGCCTAGACGGGTCATATAGAAGGTGGCCGACGGACGCAAGACCTTCGCTGTCTCGCTCGTGACGCCTGAAGGCGCCGCGTTCGAGGGCGAGGCCGAGATGCTGATCGTGCCCGGCGCCGCCGGCGAGATCGGCGTGCTCGCCCGCCACGCTCCGCTCGTCGCCATGCTGCGCGCCGGCTCGACCCGGGTGCACGTTGCGCGCGACGACGTGCGCGAGTTCGCCACCGGACCCGGTTTCTTCAAGGTCGAGCAGGACCGTGCGCTCGCGCTCGTGGACGACGCCGTCTCGGCCACGGACATCGACGACGAGCGCGCCCGCCGGCAGCTCGAGGATGCACGAGCCGAGCTCGAGCGGCTCGATCGCGGCGAATCCGAGGCCGACCGCTGGCAGCTGGAGCAGCGGATTCGGCACGCCGAGAACCAGCTCTCCGTCTCGGGCCGCGTCTAGCCCTTCCCCCGTGGGCGCTCACGTGCGCGGGTGGGAGAAGGATCGTCAAAATGCGCTAGGCAGGAGCGCGACGTGACGGACACCCGCAAACAGCTCGAGCAGATCCTGGCGGAGCGGATCGCCGTGCTCGACGGCGCGTGGGGCGTGCTGCTGCAGGGACAGGGTCTGACGGAAGAGGACTTCCGCGGCGAGCGCTTCCGCGATCACCCAAGCGACCTGAAAGGCGACCCGGATCTCCTCAACCTGACGCGGCCCGACATCGTCGCCTCCATCCATCGCGCCTACTTCGAAGCGGGTGCGGACATCACGACGACGAACACGTTCACCGCAACGTCGATCGGGCAGGCCGATTACGGGCTCGAGGCGGACGTCCATGACCTCAACGTCTCGGGGGCGCGCATCGCGCGCGAAGCTGCCGACGATTGGAGCGCCCGAGAGCCGGACCGGCCGCGCTTCGTGGCCGGCTCCGTGGGGCCGTTGAACGTGACCCTCTCGCTCTCGCCACGCGTCGACGACGCGTCGTTTCGCACGGTCACGTTCGACGCGGTTCGGGACGCCTACGCGGAGCAGATCCGCGCCCTCGGTGAGGGCGGCGTCGACCTGCTCCTGATCGAGACAATTTTCGACACGCTCAACGCGAAGGCCGCCATCGCGGCCGCGATGGCGGCCGCTCCCGACCTCCCGCTCTGGATATCCATGACCGCCGTCGACCGGAGCGGCCGCACGCTGTCGGGTCAGACGGTGGAAGCGTTCTGGACCTCCGTCGAGCATGCGGAACCGTTGATCGTCGGCGTCAACTGCTCTTTGGGGGCGACGGAGATGCGACCCTTCGTCGAGGAGCTCGCGCGAGTCGCGCCGACCTTCGTCTCCTGTCACCCGAACGCCGGCCTACCCAACGCGTTCGGCGGCTACGACGAGGAGGCCCGGGACACGAGCCGAGCGCTGCGGGAGTTCGCCGAGGCCGGCCTCGTGAACGTGGTCGGGGGCTGCTGCGGGACGACGCCGGAGCACGTGCGCGCGATTGCAGACCTGTCCAGGGGCCTGACCCCGCGACAGGTCCCGAGCCGCCAAGCCATCACGCGGTGGAGCGGCCTGGAGCCGTTCACGATCACACCGGACACGGGGTTCGTGATGATCGGCGAGCGGACGAACGTCACCGGCTCGGCGCGCTTCCGGCGGCTGATCGAGAGCGACGACTTCACTGGGGCCATCGGGGTCGCGCTGGAGCAGGTGCGGGGGGGCGCGAACGTTCTGGATGTGAACATGGACGCCGATCTGCTCGACTCGGAGGCGGCCATGACGACGTTCCTGAACGTCGTCGCAACCGAGCCGGAGGTCGCCCGCCTTCCGATCATGGTCGACAGCTCTCGGTGGTCGACGCTCGAGGCGGGCCTCAAGTGCATCCAGGCGAAGGGCATCGTCAACTCCATCAGCCTCAAGGAAGGCGAGCAGTCCTTCCTCGAGCAGGCGCGGATCATTCGAAGCTACGGCGCCGGCGTCGTCGTGATGGCGTTCGACGAACAGGGGCAGGCCGATACGGCTGAGCGGAAAGTGGAGATCTGCGGCCGCGCCTACGACCTGCTGACTCAGACTGCCGGCCTCCCCGCCGAGGACATCATCTTCGACCCCAATGTGCTCGCCGTGGGGACGGGTATCGAGGAGCATGCCGAGTTCGCGAAGGCGTTCATCGATGCGTTGCCGCGCATCAAGGAACGCTGCCCGGGCGCGCGCACGAGCGGCGGCATCTCGAACCTGTCGTTCTCCTTCCGCGGCAACGACGTCGTCCGCGAGGCGATGCACTCGGCGTTCCTCTATCACGCCATCAGCGCTGGGCTCGACATGGGCATCGTCAACGCGGGGCAGCTGGCCCTGTACGAGGACGTGCCCCCTGACCTGCTCGAGCGCGTCGAGGACGTCATCTTCAACCGCCGCCCCGACGCGACAGACCGCCTGGTCGAGTTCGCAAACAGCGTCAAGGGTGAGGGTGTGCGGCGCGAGGCCGACGTCGCGTGGCGCGATGCGCCGGTCGAGGACCGGCTCGTCCACGCCCTCGTGCACGGGGTCGTCGATTTCATCGAGGAGGACACGGAGGAGGCGCGCCGCATGCATCCCCGGCCGCTGGACGTGATCGAAGGCCCGCTCATGCGGGGGATGCAGGTGGTCGGCGACCTCTTCGGCTCGGGGAAGATGTTCCTGCCCCAAGTGGTGAAGAGCGCGCGGGCGATGAAGCGCGCCGTGGCCTATCTCGAGCCTTTCATGGAAGCCGAGAGGCAGGCGAGGACGAGCTTGGGTCTGGCATCCGAGCGTCACCAGGGCAAGGTCGTGCTGGCCACGGTCAAGGGCGATGTCCACGACATCGGCAAGAACATCGTCGGCGTCGTTCTCGGCTGCAACAACTATGCGGTGATCGATCTCGGCGTCATGGTTCCAGCCGCCACGATCCTCGAGACCGCCGAGCGCGAGGGCGCGGACATCATCGGCCTTTCCGGACTAATTACACCGTCGCTCGATGAGATGGTCGGCGTCGCGCGCGAGCTGGAGCGCCGGCAATTCGACCTGCCACTCCTGATCGGTGGGGCAACGACCTCCAAGCAGCACACGGCCGTCAAGATCGCGCCCGCATACTCGCAGCCGGTCGTGCACGTGCTCGACGCCTCCCGCGTCGTTCGCGTCGTGTCGGATCTCCTGGACGACGGACGGCGAGCCGAGCTGGACACTGCGAACCGCGTGCTGCAGGAGCGCCTGCGGCTCGAGCACGCCGGGCGGGGGCGAAAGGCGCTTCTGCCACTTGCGGCCGCGCGAGCGAACCGGCAACAGCTCGCGTTCGACGACCTCGCGCCGCCGACATTCACTGGCACGCGCGTCGTCGAGCCTCGGCTCGAGACGCTGCGCGAGCACATCGACTGGACGTTCTTCTTCCACGCGTGGGAGCTCAAGGGCCGGTTTCCCGCCATTCTCGACCATCCCCAACAGGGGGCGGCGGCCCGCGAGCTGTACGAGAACGCCAACACGCTCCTGGATGAGATCGTGGCCGGCCGGCTCCTCCGCCCGCGCGGGGTATACGGATTCTGGCCGGCTGTCGCCGACGGGGACGACGTGGTACTCGAGAACGGCATCCGTTTCTGCATGCTGCGCCAGCAGACGAGGTACGGCGACTCACGACCGAACCGCTCGCTGGCGGACTTCGTCTCACCGTCAGCGAGCGGACTCGAGGACCACGTGGGCGCGTTCGCGGTAACGGCCGGGATCGGCGCCGACGAGCTTGCGGCCGGCTACGAGCGCCAGGGCGACGACTACACCGCCATCATGGTGAAGGCGCTGGCCGACCGCCTCGCCGAGGCGTTCGCCGAGCATCAGCACGCGGTGGCCCGCCGGGAGTGGTACGCGCCGGAAGAAGCCCTCGAGACCGGCGATCTGATCGAGGAGCGCTTCCGCGGGATTCGACCGGCCTTCGGCTACCCGGCCTGCCCGGATCACACGGAGAAGGAGAAGCTCTTCGAGCTTCTGGACGCCCGGCGGGCCGGCCTCGAGCTCACGGAGACGTACGCGATGTTCCCGGCGGCGAGCGTGAGCGGGATCTACCTCGGCCACCCGGAGGCCCGGTACTTCTCCGTCGGGCGAATCGGACGTGACCAGGTGGAGGACTACGCGGCCAGGAAAGCGTTGGACGTCACCGAAGTCGAGCGCTGGTTGCGCCCGAACCTGGGCTACGAAGCAAACGAGGCCCCGAGTCCCGGCGAAGCGATTTCGCAGCAGACGGCCACCGTCGGCGGCTGAGCGCTCGGTGGAGGTCAACTACGGCCGGAGGCCACCCTTCAGCCTCGGCGTCGAAGAGGAGTTTCAGCTCGTCGACGCCGAGAGCTGCGAGCTCGTCTCTCGCTCGGGCGAGGTGATCGAGGCCGCCGGCAGCGGCCCGGCGATCAAGCGCGAGCTGCTGCAGTCGGTGGTCGAGGTCGCTACCGAGGTCTGCAGCTCGGTGTCGGCAGCGATGGAGCAAGTGCGCCTGCTGCGCGTTCGCCTGCGCGATGCAGCCGCCGAGCGAGGTGCGCTCATGGCGGGTGCGGGAACCCATCCGTTCTCACGCTACGAGCACCAGGAGGTCACCGACGAGCCGCGCTACCGCGAGCTCGTCGACGCGCTGCGGTGGGTGGCCGAGCGCGAGCTCGTCTTCGGGCTGCACGTGCACGTCGGGCTCGACAGCCCGTCCGAGGCCATCAACGTGGCCAACGGGCTTCGCACGGCGCTTCCCGAGCTGCTCGCCCTGTCTGCCAACTCGCCGTTTTGGCAGGGGCGCGACACCGGCCTCGCATCGACCCGCAGCAAGGTCTTCGACACGATGCCGCGGAGTGGCCTGCCACCCGTGTTCTCTTCCTTCGAGGAGTTCGAGCAGGTGATCGACCGCGGTGTCAGGACGAGCTCGTTTCCCGACTACACCTACATCTGGTGGGATCTCCGGCCGCATCCGCAGCTGGGCACGATCGAGATGCGAATTTGCGACGCCCAGACACGGGTAGAGAGCACGGAGGCCATCGTCGCCCTCGTCCAGAGCCTGGTGGCGACGCTCTCCGAGGACTACGAGCGTGAGGGAGCGCTGCCCACCCAGCCCGCCCTGCTGATTGCGGAGAACAAGTGGAGGGCGGTTCGGCACGGCCTCGACACGGACCTCGTTTGGCTGGAACGTGACGTGGAGCGGCCGGCCCGCGAGGCCGTTCTTGCGCTCGTGGAGCGCGCATACCCCGCCGCTCGGCGGCTCGGCTGCGCGGATTCACTCGATACAGTCGAGCAGATCTGCGACCGGGGGACCGGGGCGGACGAGCAGCGGAAAGTGCTTGCAGAGCGCGGGAGCCTGCTTGCCGTTGCTCAGCGACTCGCCGAGCAGACGGTTCACGGACTTTAGTTTAGTGCTAGGGAGGAAAGTGGGGTATCCTGGGCGAAACGCCGTCTAGGCGTTTTCTCTTTTCAGATGCGGACAACGCTCAAGAGAGGCATCGGCCGCGGGACAGCGGCGAACGGGAACGGACGTGCGGCCGTCCCGCCCGTCGTCTCGAGCCCGATGACCCGCTACAGCCAGTCGAGCCGGCCGCGTAGTCGGCTGCGTCTCGTTGGCAGGATCGTGTTCTGGCTCATGGCCATCCTCCTCATGCTCGCGGCCTCGCTCGCCGGAGGCGCCTACCTCTTCTTCGACCAGAGCATCTCCGCGATTCGGGCAAAGACGCCCGCGCTGAAGCTTGCCCAGGCACGGCTCGACGTGGCGCCCCCGAACAAGCCGGCGACGGCATTGATCGTGGGCTACGACGCCCGTGCCGGCGAGGGCGGGCTGCCCTCGCGCTCCGACACGCTCAT
The DNA here is from genome assembly GCA_013812265.1 of Actinomycetota bacterium. GTDB lineage: Bacteria > Actinomycetota > Thermoleophilia > Gaiellales > Gaiellaceae > JACCTQ01. Next base: position 8,567 of record JACCTQ010000196.1, on the reverse strand, counting down.
GCTGCTGCGGGCTGACCCTGAGGTTGATGCGATCTCGATGATGTCCTTTCCCCGGGACCTGTCGGTGCCGATCATGTGTGAACCGGGCGCTGCCCGTTTCACCGGCCGCATCAATGCCGCGTACGCGGAGTGCGGCGTAAAGGGCTCGCTGGAAACGGTCAAGAATCTCACGAACCTGCAGATCAACTATCTCATCACCGTCAACTTCCGCGCCTTCACGCAGGTGGTGAGCAAGCTCGGCGGCGTGTGGGTCGATGTCGACCGCCGCTACTTCAACGACAACGAAGGTGTGAGCCAGGGGTTCACGTACGCGACGATCGACCTCCAGCCCGGGTACCAGCTTCTGAACGGCTCCGATGCGCTCGACTTCGTGCGCTTCCGGCACACCGACAACGACCTGTACCGAAACGCTCGCCAGCAACTTTTCGTGCGCGCTCTCAAGGACCGCCTCACGCACGACTTCTCGCCGGCCGATCTACCGCGAATGATCTCGATCATCGAGAGGAACGTCGAGGTGGGCGTCGGCGGCGGAGGAGAGCTGCCGCCGAGGACCGTCCTTCGCTACGCGGCCTTCGCCTACTCGCTGCCGGCTGGGCGCTTCTTCCAGACGCGGATCGGCGGGCTCTACGGGACGAACGAGCTCTACACCCCCACCTCCAACATCCAGGCGGCGGTGCAGGAGTTCTTGACGCCCGATGTCGAGTCGGCCGACAAGGCCGCCGCGGCCGCCGGCATTCGGCGCAAGGCGCGCAAGAAGAGCGGGCCTAGACCCAGCCAGGTGACCGTCACGGTCCTGAACGGAAACGACGTAGAGGGTGCTGCCGCGAACGCCAGGTCCCTGCTCGCCGAGCGGGGGTACCAGACGCTGCTTCCGCCGGCGAACCGCGAAGCAAACGCGCCGCGCCAGGACTACTTCCATACGAAGATCTACTACGACCCGGGGCAGCGGCGATCGCGCGCCGCTGCAAGAGGGCTGCAGACGCTGATCGGATCGGCGGATCTCGTCCGCGGCATACCGCCGGGGCAGCTATCGCTGCTCGCAAACGGGGCCATGACGCTCGTGGTCGTCGGCCAGACGTTCCACGGGTCGATCGCGCCGGCGCCCGCCGACCGGACGCCCAAGCCGGCGCCGGCCGCGGTCACGTTCAACCGTGGCGAGACGCTCCGCGAGCTACGGTCGATCAGGCGTCGCGTGCGGTTCACGTTGCAGGTTCCGAACGTGCTGGAGAAGGCTTCCTCGTTGGAGCGCCCGATCCGCGTGTACCGGCTCCCCGACGGACACAAGGGCGTCCGCTTGACGTTCAAGACGAGCAGGGACGTCGCCGGCTATTGGGGCATCCAGCAGACCGACTGGGATGACGCTCCGGTGCTCAGCGGGAAGAGCTTTCGGCACTTCCACAAGGGTCGCATCTACGACTACTACTTCACCGGCCCCCGCTTGCACATGGTCGTGCTCCGCGAGCAGGGCGCGACGTTCTGGGTGGTCAACACCCTCCTCGACACGCTCTCGAACGAGACGATGATCGCGATTGCGCGAGGCCTGCGTCCCCTGCCCGCGAGGGTCGCAAAGCCCGCCAAGGCCCGAAAGCGCAAGTAAGCTCACACTGTGGCTCGAGACGAAAAAGCACGCATCGCCATCTTCGGCGCCGGCTACGTCGGTCTGGTGACGGGCGCCGGCTTCGCAGAGCTCGGCCATCGGGTCGCGATCAGGGACATCGTGCCCGAAAAGGTGGAAGCGCTTCGCCGGGGAGTCGTTCCCATCTACGAGCCGGGCCTGGAGGAGCTGCTCGCCCGCAATGCCGAGCGAGTGAGCTTCACCCTCGACGCCCGCGAGGCGGTCCAGGTGGCCGACTTCGTCTACGTCTGCGTCGACACGCCGTCCACGTACTCCGGCGATGCCGATCTCTCGCGTGTCTGGACGGTGATCGACGACATCGGATCCCTCGACGGGCCGAGGACGCTGGTGATGAAGAGCACGGTGCCGGTCGGCACGGGGGAGAAGGTTCGCCTCGCCCTGGACGCTCGCGGTCTGGACAACGTCGGGTACGTGTCGAATCCCGAGTTTCTGGCCGAAGGAACGGCGCTACGTGACTTCATGAAGCCCGACCGCGTCGTGATCGGGGCTTTCGAGGACTCGGACGGCGATCGGGTGGAGGAGCTGCACGCGGGCATCGATGCTCCGATCGTGCGCATGGACGTCGCTTCCGCCGAGATGGTGAAGCTCGCCTCCAACGCCTTCCTCTCCACCCGTATCAGCTTCATCAACGAGATCGCGAACGTGTGCGAGCTCGTCGGCGCCGATGTGGAAGATGTCGCGCAGGGAATGGGCCTGGATCACCGCCTCGGGCCGCACTTCCTGCGCGCAGGTATCGGCTTCGGCGGCTCGTGCTTCCCGAAAGACGTCTCGGCGCTCAAGCAGCTTGCCGGCAACTCCGGGTACCACTTCCAGCTGCTGAGCGCTGTGATCGAGGTGAACGAGCTGCAGAAGCGCCGCGTCGTCAGCAAACTGCAGAAGCACCTCGGAAAGCTGCGCGGCAAGACGATCGCTCTCCTGGGACTTGCTTTCAAGCCCCACACCGACGACCTGCGCGAGGCGCCGAGCCTGGTGCTGGCCTCTCGTCTCCTCGCCGAGGGAGCGGCGGTGCGTGCCTGGGACCCGGTCGCCGATGCGAGCAGCCTGCTGCAAGGGGCGAGTTTCTGCACGGAGGTCTCCGAGGCTTTAGCGGGCGCGGACGCGGCGGTCATCGTGACCGAATGGCCGGAGCTTCGGACGCTCATCTCGGTGGAGAATCGCCGGGCGATGCGGAATCCCCTGATCGTCGACGGACGGAACATGCTCGACCCGGACGAAGCTAGGCAAGCCGGCTTCGTCTACGAGGCAATCGGCCGACCCGCATCCCCGCTTCAGGCGCTACCGGAGACGGAGGAGCGGACGTCCGAGCTCCAGCGGTGACGCTCTCCTCGCCGAACCTTAGCGGCCTCGACGTGTACGCGTTCGCTCCGGAACGGGTGGACAAGCCCTGGGGCTACGAGCTTGTCTGGGCTCTGTCGGACGACTACTGCGGAAAGATCCTCTTCGTGAAGGCCGGCGAGCGGCTGAGCCTGCAGTTCCACAAGGTGAAGGACGAGACCATCTACGTCCAGCAGGGGCGTATCGAGCTCGAGATCGGCGCGCCCGGCACTGCCGTGCGCGACTGCGAGGTTGTCGTGGCCGGTGCCTCGTACCGGATCAAACCGGGGATGGTGCACCGGTGGCGAGCTCTCGAGGACTCCATCGTTCTGGAGGCATCGACCCCGCAGCTCAACGACGTGGTCCGCCTCCAAGACGAGTACGGGCGAGCCGAATCCTCTTAGAACTCGTTTCAAAACGAAGCCTTGTGCCGTCGGGGCGCGCTGGACGACGCCATGCCGCGTCCTCGGTCGCTTACATGTGCCTGCACATGCGCGCTCCCTGCGTCCTTGCCTGACGCCACCCAGCGCACCCCGACGACGAAGCGTCATTCTGAAACGAGTTCTTAGCGGTCAATCGGCGAAGACCTACTTTCAGCAACATTGACATAGTCGTGGTAAGGTTGGCACGATGAAGAAGCTCAGGGTCGGGGAGGCCGCCGCACAGACAGGCTGGTCGGCGCGGATGCTTCGTTATCTCGAGCGCACGGCGTTGGTCGAGCCATGCCGTGGTTCGGGGGGATACCGGTTGTACGGCCTCCACGAGCTCAACCAGCTGCGTTCTCTCCGTGAGCTGCGACGGCGGTTCGGCGTCGAGCTCTCGGAGCTGGCGTTCGCCGCCCGTCTGCGCCGTGAGCCTCCATTGCGAGCTGCCGTTGACACGTGGCTCGCGGGGAGTGACGCACCGGCAGCTCGCGCCGCCATGCCCGCCTGGGTCGAGTGGGAGCAGCGCAAGCACGAGCGGCTGATCGCGGCTTGACCTGCCCTCGCGCCGCCCGGCGCGATCGGCGACGAAGCTTCGTTCCGAGCCAAGTTCCATACACTCCGCAACCACGCAAAAGAGAAAAGAGGATCGATGGCAACCACCCAGCGCTTCGACGTCAAGGACCTGGCTCTCGCCGAAGAGGGCCGCCGCAGGATCGAGTGGGCTGATCGCCAGATGCCGGTGCTCAGCGCGATCCGCGAGCGGTTCGCGAGCGAGCAGCCCCTCGCCGGCTACCGGATCTCGGCGTGCCTTCACGTCACCAGCGAGACGGCGAATTTGATGCGCACGCTCCAGGCAGGCGGCGCCGACATCGTCCTCTGCGCTTCGAACCCGCTTTCGACTCAGGACGACGTGGCCGCCGCGCTGGTCGAGGAGTACGGCATATCGGTCTTCGCCATCAAGGGCGAGGACAACGACACCTACTACCAGCACATCGAGGCCGCCGTCGACCACAAGCCGCAGCTGACGATGGACGACGGTGCGGACGTGATCGGCGTTCTTCACTCGGCCCGACGGGAGCAGCTCGGCGACATCATCGCCGGCACCGAGGAGACGACGACGGGTGTGATCCGCCTGAAGGCGCTCGAGCGCGACGGCGCGCTCGGGTTCCCGGTCATCGCGGTGAACGAGGCGAACACGAAGCACCTCTTCGACAACCGGTACGGCACCGGGCAGTCGACCATCGACGGGATCATTCGCGCGACGAACGTGCTCCTCGCGGGACGCCGCTTCGTCGTCGCCGGTTACGGTTGGTGCGGGCGTGGAGTCGCGCTGCGCGCCAAGGGCATGGGGGCGCACGTGATCGTGACCGAGGTCGACCCGCTGCGCGCCCTCGAGGCCGTCATGGACGGCTACGAGGTTCTGCCGATGGAGAAGGCTGCCGCGGTGGGCGACATCTTCGTGACTGCCACCGGCGACAAGTCCGTGATCGCGAGGGAGCACATGCAGGTGATGAAGGACGGCGCTATTCTCGCGAACACCGGTCATTTCAATGTCGAGATCGAGATCCCGGCGCTCCGGGCGCTCGCGACGGAGACACGGACGGCGCGACCCTTCCTCGAGGAGTTCCGGCTCGAAGATGGCCGGCGTCTCTACCTGATCGCAGACGGCCGGCTCGTCAATCTTTCCGCGGCCGAGGGACACCCCGCGCAGGTGATGGATATGTCGTTCGCGAACCAGGCACTCTCGGCGGAGTACGCGGTTGAGAACGCCGCGCGGCTCGACCGCAAGGTCTACGACGTGCCCAAGGAGATCGACGAGGAGATCGCTCGCCTCAAGCTCGAGACGATGGGGGTCGTCATCGACGTGCTCACGGACGAGCAGGCCAAGTATCTCGCGTCCTGGGACGAAGGTACATAGCGGGGAAACCTAAAACGGGGGAACCCCATGGTTCCCCCGTTCGCCCCCTTCTTGCCGCCCGGGTCCATCGGCCTTTGGTGGCCTCCCGCCGGGCGGGGCCCGGCTCCGGCGGCCGATCTCTTGCGCTAGGCGATTGTCGAGGGGGTCAGGTCTTGCGTTGCAACATCAATCGGTTGTTGTGAACTGTGGAGAAATCGGGACGACGCACGCGAATTCCAAACGATTGTGCTCGGCTGAGCTGACGTTGGCGCCTGCCGAGAGGGCGTCGTCGCTGTTGCAGTGCAAGACCTGACCCCCCTGCTGTTGCGCTCATCCAAGCGGGTTCTGCCCGCTTGCGGTCGCGGCGTGAGCGCTCGTGTTGCAGACGACGCGCTGCCGGTTGCGTGTTCGATAAGCACTTGCGCGTTTGCCGCCAAACGCTCGGAAATGTCGGTGAGATTCACGCCTCAGGACTGTAGGGTCTAGCGGGTGTTGCAGCCCGAGCAGATACTCCGGCTCGAAGGCGATCGCGCGGTCTTTTTGGATCAGCGGCGCTTGCCCGATGAGGTTGTCGAGGTCTCGTGCCGATCTGCAACTGAGGTTGCCGACGCTATTCGGACCATGGTCGTTCGCGGGGCTCCCGCGATCGGGATTGCCGCTGCTTACGGGTACGCGCTTGCTGCTCGGTGTGGGGGGGACCTGGAGACGGCCTACGAGGTGCTTGCGTCGGCTCGCCCGACCGCGGTGAACCTTCGCTGGGCGTTGGATCGGATGCGGCTGGCGGACGGTGATCTTTCAGCACGGGCGCGGGAGCTTCACCGCGAAGAGGTGGAGCGCTGTTGCCGCATGGCCGAGCACGCTGCTGATCTGTTCCGGCCCGGCACTCGTGCGCTGACGCATTGCAACGCCGGGGGGCTCGCGACCGGGGGGTACGGGACCGCGGTCGGGGCGCTCCGGTCCGCCTGGTCGCGCGGGCTTCTGCGTCACGTGCTCGTCGACGAGACACGCCCACTGCTGCAGGGCGCGCGCTTGACGGCATGGGAGCTCGAAGCCGACGGCATACCGTACGCCGTGATACCGGACTCCGCCGCCGGTCACATGCTCGCCACCGGCGACGTCGACTGCGTCGTCACGGGCGCCGACCGAATCGCAGCGAACGGCGATACAGCAAACAAGATCGGCACGTACTCGCTCGCCGTGCTCGCCGACAGACACGACGTCCCCTTCTACATCGTCGCACCCACTTCGACCGTTGACGCAGACACGCTGACGGGGGCCGAGATTCCGATTGAGGAACGCGAGGGCGCGGAGGTCACCGCGCGTTTCGAGGCGCGCAACCCCGCCTTCGACGTCACCCCCGCCGCGCTGATCACGGCCATCGTGACCGAAGAAGGTGTGCACCGCGCTCCCTATGAAGTCTCGCTTTCGCCCCTGGCGGCCCGCGTGTGAGCTCGGAAACGGGGGTCTCGGCCGGGTTGGGAACCCGTCTCGAGACGGAGCCTGGCCTCGCTGAGGGGCTGGCACGCCACAGGCAGGAGCACCTCCTGCGGTGGTGGGACGAACTCGGGGAACAAGGCCGGGGGCGGCTCGCGAGGCAGATCGAAGGCATCGACTTCGGTGAGCTCGACGACCTGATCGAGACTCTGGTTCGGCACGAGGTCGTGACGAGCATCGAGCCGGATCACATCGAGCCCATCGAGGTCAGCCGCCTCCCGACGACGGACGCCGATCGCGCGGAGCGCGGACGGGCGGCGGCCACTGGCGCCGACATGCTCTCCGCGGGGGAGGTGGCCGTCGTCATCGTCGCGGGTGGCCAGGGCACTCGCCTGGGCTTCGACGGCCCGAAGGGCGCCTTCCCGATCGGGCCCGTCTCCGATCGGTCGCTCTTCCAGGTGCACGCCGAGAAAGTGCAGTCGATCGGTCGTCGGCACGGGCACGCCGTCCCCCTGTACGTCATGACGAGCCCGGACAACCATGCGGCCACAGCAGCCTTCTGGGAGGCCCACGAGAACTTCGGTCTCGAGCACGTCCGCCTGTTCCCGCAAGGACAGATGCCCGCCGTCGATCGCGGGAGCGGCAGGGTGCTGCTGGCGGGGAAGAGTTGCTTGGCGCTCAGCCCTGACGGCCATGGCGGCGCACTCGCGGCACTCGCCGCTCCCCGCCCCGACGGGTCGCCCAGCTACCTGGACGAGATGGAGCGGGCGGGAACGACGACGCTCTTCTATTTCCAGGTGGACAATCCACTCACGCAGATCGCGGACCCCGCGTTTCTCGGCCGGCACCGTGAGGCGGGCGCCGACGTGTCGTTCAAGGTGATAGAGAAGCAGCGTCCGGATGAGAGGGTCGGTGTCGTCGTGACTGTGGACGGGCGCCCCGACGTGATCGAGTACTCGGACCTGCCTCCGGAGCTCGCGGAGCGCCGCCGCCCCGACGGCCGGCTTGCGCTCTCTGCTGGGAGCATCGCGACACACGTGTTCGAGCTCGGCTTCGTGCGGCGGCTCGTGGAAGGTGGAGCGGACCTCCCATATCACCGCGCGCTCAAGAAAGTGACGTATCTGGCCGACGACGGGAACGTGGTGAAGCCCAACGAGCCGAACGCCGTGAAGTTCGAGAAGTTCATCTTCGACTCGCTCCGCCTCGCGCGTCGCTACGCGATCGTAGAGGCAGATCGCCGGCTCGAGTTCGAGCCGCTGAAGAACGCGACCGGGTCGGAGTCACCGGAAACCGTGCGCGCTCGCCTCAGTGACCTCTACGCGGGCTGGCTGGAGGAAGGCGGGGTGACCGTAGTCCGCCGTGCGGATGGCCTGCCCGCCTTCCCCATCGAGATCAGCCCGCTTTACGCGCTGGACGCAGAAGACCTGCGCGACAGGGTGCAGCCCGGTCTGGTCGCAGACCGGCCACTGTTACTGAGTTGACACGTTTCGGCGCGCCGCGCGCCGCTAGCGTCGGCCCTGGATGGTTGATCGGAAATTGGCACGCCGTCGGGGACGGCAGCGACCAAGCCGGACGCCGCACTCGCCCGCGGGCAAGGCAGGATGCCTTGTCAAGGGCGAGGGCGACGTTCCGGCGCCGTGTCGAGGCCGCCATCCGGCCCGTGGGAATTTCCGATCAACCATCTAGTAGGACTTTGTCACTCACGGCGTGGAAACAGGAGGAGCTGGTGGAGGGCGATTGCTTGTGAGCAGGTGCGGCAGTGGCCGTCCCAACAGCGCAGGAGGGGCTGCAGGAGCAACACCGCCTGCGGGAGTGTCAGGCCGGCCGCAGCGCTTTTGGGCAGAGCCGTTCGAGCGTGAGG
>JACCTQ010000178.1 GCA_013812265.1 Actinomycetota bacterium | reverse complement strand
CCGCCAGCACGTCGGGTGCCGCGGCGTCGAAGAGAACGACCAGGAAGCGCGCCCCCTCCCGGAACGCGCCATACGTCTTGAGCCCGCCCACGCCGAGCTCGCGGTCGACGGCAGGCATAACGGCGAGCCGGCCGGCGTCGAGGCGAAGCCTCGTTCGAGGCGGGTTCTCCACCGACCCGCGTGCCAGGCGGTGAAAGCTTTCCTCGACCGCCTCCAGGGCGTCCGCCGGCGTGAGGAGACTGTCCACATCGGCTTCGGTCAGGTACAGGGGCACGAGGGCCCAAGTCTAAGAGCGGGCATGCTCCCTGGTAATGAAGCTGATCCTGCCGCTCGTCTCGAGCACGGCCCACTCGACGTCCTCGATCGACCCGATCCGATCCTGGCGGGCAGCCGCAGCCAGCTCGCCCTCGGTGATCCGGTTGCGCGCGAGATTGCGGTTGACGGGCTTCCCGTCCTGAACCACGATCACGGGCTCGCCGTCGATCAAAGGCCGGAGGCGGGGGAACCTGAAGCTTGCGTACGAGACGACCACGGTGAGCGCGCCGACCGTCCCACCCACGAGCACGAGGCCGGTCACGGAGAAGTCGTTCTGGGTGATGCCCTGCTGCACGAGGTCCCCGATCATCACCAGGAGGATGAGATCGAACGGCTGCATGGAGCTGAGCTCACGGCGTCCAACGACGCGCGTCAGGAAGAGAACGAAGAGGAAGCCGACTACCGCTCGAAGGACCAGGTCCACGGGTCAGGGCCAGATCGTGACGGTGCGGTCGAGACGAAGCAGAGGCGTCTCGCCGTCGTGGAGCTCGACGTCTTGCTCCCGCCGCCCGACGTTGGTTGGGTTTACCTGGAAGTGCAGGAAGAAACGGTGCGTGGTGCCGGCAGGGACGCGTCCGAGCTCTAGCGCGATCCGGCCGTCGCGGTTCGTCTCGCCGATAGGCGACGGCTCGAGCGTATTGAGCGTCATGCCCTCGAGCCACCCCGGATCGAGCACGAGCGTGGCGTTCTCGATCTCCCGATGAGCTTCGATAGTGAAGCGAGACTCGAAGAAGAGACCGCTTCGAAGCGATTTTGGAGAGTAGACCTTGAGCGACGCAGTCTCCGAGTCGGCCGTCGACGTCTGCGGGCGCTGGCCGAAGACGTTTAGAAGCCCCGCTAGAAGCAGCGCCGTCAGGAGCGCGAGCAGCACCCAGCGAGCCCACGGCCGGTGTTCTCGCCCCTGGAGATCGCGATGGCGTGCGAGCGTCAGATGGTCGGGTGCCCGGGCCACCCCTTCGCATTCGAGGGCGCAACCGGGGTTCCTTGCACCGTCGCCGGTGCGCGGCTATCCGTGGCGGCTCAGACGTAGGGCCAACTCAACTCCTTGCGCGAGGACGCTCGCGGAGGCGCGGCGCTCAGGTGGCTACTGCGCGATCTCCCAGATGTGACCGCCGGGATCTTTGAAGCTGGCGGTTCGTATCCCCCAGGGGCGATCCATCGGGCCGTTCAGCAGCTTCACTCCGCGTGTGGCCAGCTCCGCGCACATTGCGTCCACATCATCCACCTCGAGGGTGAACTGCAGGCGGGCTCCGGCCTCGCGACTTGCCACCGCCGCAGGTTCGATGAGCTCCTGCGCCGCTGTGGTTCTCAGCAGGTTGACGAGCGTGTCCCCGAACTTGAACACGGCGGAGGCATCGTCCTCGAACGTTACCGGCAGGCCGAAAACCTCCTGGTAGAACTGCTTGGCAGTCTCCAAGTCCTCGACGAACAGCGTGATGGCACCGATACCTCCTGGCCAGGAACCCATTCCGCACCTCTTTTCGGAGTTAGAACGATGAAGGATCGTGGATTGTCCACACAGTGCGAGCTTGATGTCAGGAGAACCGGGTGACATTCCAGCATCGCTGGCCCAGGCCGGTGGGGTAGCACGGATCAGTTGGCGTGTGTGGCGAGGTAGCTGTTCTCGGCCGTGTAGTCCAGCAGCGGCCCGAAGAAAGCGTCATCGAGACCGGGCAGGCTCTCGGCACCATCACCACCGCAGGCGGCGGACACGAGCCACTCGACCTCATCGGCCACCGTGGTCGCGTAGTCGCCGACCGGCCTGTATCCGAGGTCGCTGGCCAGGGTCATGTCGAGCACGATCGGATGGGGTGCGTCCCAGGGATGTCGGCCAAGCGTCTCATCGGCCCCATCGTCGAGCAGCACCTCGTCCCAGACATGATCGAGTTGCCGTGCGATCGTGCGCGAGATCTCCAGTGCGCTCGGTGCGTCGGGATCGGCGCTGTTGAGGATGCGCTGACCCGGCGTCGCCGCTACCACCTCGATGAGGGCGGCAATGTTGGCGGCCGCCGACGGGTGGTCCACACCGGCGCCTCGGTGAGCGAGGAAGACGGCTGGACGCCGATCGAGCACGCGCTTGACGTAGACCCACTCACGCGGCCGCGCCGCACCCGCACCGTGGATCTTGGAGGGCCGGAGCACCGTGACGGGACGACCGCTGTCGAGCAGAACCTGCTCGGCCGCGACCTTGTTCGCCCCGTAGCCTTCGCGTGTCGTGTAGTCGGCGTCGCCTGGAGCAATCGTCGGCTGCGTCTCGGAGATCGGCCCGTCGAAGTGCGGTGCGGTGTCCGAGTTCGAGTGGTTACCGTCACTGTCGACGTACACCGCCTTGCTCGAGATCATCACGGTCGAGCCGGCGTCGCGCACCAACGGCAGCAGCCGGGTCGCGTGATTCGCGGTGTAGCAGATGCAGTCGACCAGCAGGTCGGCGCCGTCGCCAAAAGCGGCTAGCAGCTGATCGGGATCGTCGCGCTCTGCCACGACGAACTTCCCTCCGGCGGCGGCGATGTCGGCCGGCAGATGGGCCGGGTTACGCCCGGTGATGTCCACTTGCCAACCGGCCGCGAGCAGGCGACGGGTGGTGGCACGGCCGATGGGACCGGTACCACCAACGATGAACGCACGAGGCACCGTGAGAACCTACCCAGGGGCCTTCTGGTTGGGCGAGCGTTCGCCCCGTGGAGCGGCTCTACCCGGAGATGCGCCCGGCAAGATTCGAACTTGCGACCTCTGCCTCCGCAGGGCAGCGCTCTATCCCCTGAGCTACGGGCGCGGGACAGTCAGTGTAGCGACGTGGGTAGCCCGGTTTGCGGCGCGGACTCGAAGGATCAGGCGAGGGCCCGAGCCGGGGCGCCTCCCACCTCGAGGTTCGCGTCGTCCGCTACTTCCCTGCGGACGTAGGCCAGGGCCACGATTCCCGTATCCGCCCGCGCCGCGCTGGTGACGCGGCCGACGACGCGCCCGTCGTGCCGAACCTCCGCGTCGTAGGCCGGCAAGTCGTCGCCTTCGATCGAGATC
>JACCTQ010000169.1 GCA_013812265.1 Actinomycetota bacterium | reverse complement strand
GCTGGACAACGTCGTGCTCGCTCCCACCAAGGCGCTCCGCACGCCGCGACGCCAGGCGCGGGAGGAGGGGACCGCCCTGCTGGAGCGGTTCGGCCTCGGCGACAAGCGCGACGAGTATCCCGACCGGCTCTCGGGCGGCCAGCAGCAGCGCGTTGCGATCGTGCGTGCGCTCGCGATGCGACCAAGCCTGATGTTGCTCGACGAGGTGACGAGCGCGCTCGACCCCGAGCTCGTGGCCGAGGTGCTGAGCGTGATTCGTGAGCTGGCCTCCGGTGGGATGACGATGCTGATCGCGACGCACGAGATGGGGTTCGCCCGCGACATCGCCCATCGCGTGTGCTTCCTCGACGGGGGCGTGATCCTCGAGCAGGGCGAGCCCAAGGCGATCTTCACCGCGCCGCGGGAGCCGCGCACGCAGCAGTTCCTGCAACGAATCATCGAGGCTGGGCGACTGTAGCCTCGGCCTGCCCGCGGTGTCTTCTACGAGCCGCTTGTCGGGCCGAGCTCGACGGCGCTCTCCGGTGAGCGCCGGGGCGGCTCCTTCAACTCGACGAACAGCGCGTGGCTATCGGTTGCCCCGATGTTCTCGCCGCTGTGCTCCTGCGCCGCGAGCCAGTTGACTCGGCCCGCGTCAAGCTGCACGTCGCGTTGCTGATCGCCGCGGATCAGCCGACGCTCGAACGCGCTCATCGTGAACATGACGGTGTCGGGGTGACGGTGCGGCGACGTGCGGTCACCAGGCTTGTCGCGATACTCGAGGACACGCACTCGGTCGTTCTCGAACACGACCTTGTACTTGTCCGGATCGGTCTGCGTCGGATCTGCGCTCACGTTTCGAACCTACAGTTTTACGCTGGCCGGGTCTCAAAGGAGTGCTGCTTGCTCTTGCATCGCGCCAGCCTCGGCTGGCCCGCGCTCGCCATCGCTCGCGATCGGTGCTGGGATACGATCGGCGCGGGAGAAGTGGCCGAGTGGCTGAAGGCGGCGCCCTGCTAAGGCGTTAAGGGGGTAACTACCTCCTTCGAGGGTTCGAATCCCTCCTTCTCCGCTTTCCCGGGTACACCGTCTCCGTCCCGACCCGCGTCCGCCACCATCAGCCCGCCGCAGACCACCGTGGCCACGGTGCGGATCGCCCGCTCCACGTCCTCATCCTCGTCGGGCAGCTGCCCGAGGACCCAGCCGGTCAGGAGCTCCTCGAGCGCCCCGTAGAAGATGATGCTGCAGAGGCGCGGCTCCAGATCGGCTCTGAAGGTCCCCACCTCTTGACCCCGCGAGACGATGCGCTCGAGCGCGGCGAAGGCTTCTCCGATCTCCTTCGTCTCGTCCTGCAAGTGGGGACTGCGGGTGATCTCGCGCACGAGCACGCCAATCAGATCCGGCGTTCGCTTCCAGGAGCGGAGCACCACCGCAGCGACCTTTCGCAGCTGCTCGGGAGCGGGCTCCCCCGACCCCTCGATGCCGCTGACAGCCCCGAGCATCATCGTCCAGGTGTCGCGGAAAATCGTCTCCAGCACCTCTTCCTTCGAGCTGAAGTAGTGGTAGAGCAGCCCGTAGGCGACCCCCGCCTCTTCCGCGATGTCGCCGACCCGGCACTCGTGGTAGCCCTTTCGCGCGAACACCCGTACGGCGGCGTCGAGGATGAGCTGACGCTTCTCCTCCGAGGACGTGCGCTCGCTCATGATCGCAACACCCTAGAGACTTCGGACTGGCGCGACTGGTTTGTTCGCCCCACGGTGGCTGCAAAGAGGGCCGCTAGGCTTCGCGGGCAGCTCGAATTCCTCGGAGGGGTGGCAGAGCGGTCGAATGCGGCGGTCTCGAAAACCGTTACGGGCCGTTAGGTCCGTCGAGGGTTCAAATCCCTCCCCCTCCGCTTCCACTGGGGCATACGCCGGCCACGCTCGTACAGACGGTGACGCAGATCCGCTAGCAAACCAAGCAGCTGCGCCGAAAGACCTGCAAACTTAGACGATCTCTGCGAGCCTCGTACGCCGTCACAGCCCCTTCAGGTTCTTCGAGGCTTCGTTTTTCCTCCGCGTGCGCTTTCTGCATGACGTGTGCGCGCCGCCAACTTTGCGAACGGTGGACTAAAAGCGAGAGACTGCGCGGTGCAGCCCTGGAAACGGCGAGGCGAAACTCTTGGTCAGGCGCAGCAAACTCGGAAGCGGACGATCGCACCACGATCGCGCGGCAAAGTCCGCTTGCGCGGGCCTTCGGAGCCCTTCCGCACGCCGGCCGTCCTCTGGAGCGTGCCTTCGAGAAGCGAGCTCTTCCGGTAGCCCTACCGGAGGAGACTTGCGCCCGCGCGGCCGCCCGGGCGCCTGCGCTCGTCGCTCGGCCGCTCGCGCTCGCTCCCACGGCTCATAGCCGAGGCCCAAGCGGATCCGCTCGGCCACGCTCAGATGGCGAAGCCGCGGCGAGGGGCGCTCGGATCGTCTGGAGGCGCCCTTCGTCGGTCGTGACGGTGAGTTCCGCCTGCTCAAAGATTTGTTTCACGCGACGGCCGACGAAAAGCGCGCTCGGCTGGTCTCCGTCGTCGGCGTCGCAGGGATCGGCAAGTCGCGACTCGCGTGGGAATTCGAGAAGTACATCGACGGCCTCGCGGAAGAGGTCTGGTGGCACCGTGGTCGCTCGCTGGCCTACGGGGAAGGGGTCGCTTACTGGGCGCTCGCCGAGATGGTGCGCATGCGGGCTCGCATCAGCGAGGAGGACGAGCCGGAGTCCGCGCGCGCGAAGCTACGCGAGGCCATCGAGCTCCAGCTGGACGACCCAGAGGAGCAGGCATGGGTGGAGCCACGTCTGCAGCAGCATCGGCTCGGCCTCGCCGATCGCACGGCCCCCGACCGGGAAGATCTCTTCTCCGCCTGGCGCCTCTTCTTCGAGCGGATGGCAGAGCGCGGGGCGCTGATCATGGTCTTCGAGGATCTGCACTGGGCAGACTCCGGTCTCGTCGCGTTCATCGAGTACCTGCTCGACTGGTCGCGCGGCCACCCGATAGACGCTTGCAAACGATCTCTCGTCTGCTATATTATATAGCGAGTTAGGTATACAGACTGAGAGGTGGTGACCGTCTGTACCAGACCCGTTTCTGCTCTACCCAGCGCTTCTCGCGATCGGGCTCGCCGGCGCAGGGCTCGTCCTCGCGTGCCGAGCGGGCACCCGCACTCTCACTGCGTTCGTGTCTGGCGCAGGGCTCAGTCTCGGCTTTCTGATCGTTGCAATCGCCCTGACGCTCAGCGGCGCCAAGGACATCGACGGCTGGGTCGACTGCGCTGCCCACGAGCCCTTTGTGGACGGGTGTGGTGGCTGGCACTGGATCGGAGCCTTTGTTTTCTGGACGCCACTCTTTCTCGCCGCTTGCTTCGCGCTGCTCGCGCTAGGCGCTCTCGTGCTCAAGGGGATGAAGGGCCGCGTGCGACCTGACCTAGCGACTCGGCGATGAGGGCGAGCACTCGACCGCTCGCACGCGTAGTGCGCGCGCTTGCGCTGGCGCTCGCCCTCGTCTTGCTCGTGTGGCTCTCGAATCTCCTCTTCATGGATCAGAGCGACGCGGCCAAGGGCTGGTTCGACTGCGGCCTCCATTGCACGACCACGCAGAGAGTGACGGGAGGGATCCTCGTGGGCGGCGGACTCCTGATCGCGATCCTCGTCGTCGCCCTCCTCGCGAGCGTCCTGATCTCCCTCTCCAGACGGGCGCGCGGGGGCTGAGGGAGGGCACGAAGGTGAGGAGGCGGGTACCTTCGTCGTCATTGCGGTTGCGCGCGCTGACGCCGCTGCCGTGGCGGGAGCGATGAGGTCCATTCGCGACAGGCGCGTGGCGGTCCTCGTTGCCGTGGCCGCCTGTGGGTGCCGAAAATCCGATTCGGATGGCTGGCGGTCAGGGGCGCGTTGGCGAGACAGCGGTGAGCGCAGCTCGCCCCCCATCGCCTCGGCAGCTTCGTCCGGCTTCGCGCGGACCCGCGCGGGCGTGACCGCATGAACCTGTTTCTGGGCGCCTGCTGTTACGCGGCGAGTTCGTACTCGTGGATCAGGCCACCGAGTCGGTCGCGGCGCCGGATGCGGTCGAGTTCGATCACGTCGGCGGGTGGCCGCTCGTCGGTCGCCGTGGGCGGCGCGAGCGGTG
>JACCTQ010000167.1 GCA_013812265.1 Actinomycetota bacterium | reverse complement strand
ATGCGCGCCGCCGCGAATCGCCGTCGCGACTCCGCCGGCCGAAGTTGAGCGTTGCGGTCGCCACGACTTCGGGCGGTAGGACCAGTGAAATGGCTGATCCGTCTGCAGATACCACGCGACGTAAGCGTCGACCTTCGCGGCGAGGTCATCCTGCGAGGTGAACGAGCCGCGGGCAAGCACGTGACGTCCGAGGATGGAGAACCAGCACTCGATCTGATTGAGCCACGACGCGTGCTTCGGTGTGAAGTGGCGCGTCCACCGGGGGTGCTCGTCGAACCACTCGTTGACGTCGGGCGTGTCGTGCGCGGAGAGATTATCCATGATGATGTGACCGCGGCCGGCTGGATAGACCGTATCGACGACGTCGAGCAGTTCGACGAAGGTATCGCTGTCGTGTCCTTGCGAGGTGAAGCCGAACGGCTTGCCGCGGCGCACGTCGAAGGCGCCCATCCAGCAGAGCGTGCCGTGGCGCCTGTACTCGAACTCGCGGCGGACGGGCTGACCGGGCGCCATCGGAAGATCGGCATAGCGACGTTCGAGCGCCTGCATTCCGGTTTTCTCGTCGACGCACACGATGTGCTCGCTGCGCGGAGACTCGTAGTAGACGCGCAGCACATCGTCGCGCTTGGCCCTGAATTCGTCATCCTGCGACGTGAGCCACATCTGCTGCCGATGCGGCTGCAGGTCCGCGTGCTTGAGGATCCGCGCGACGCTGCTGTCGCTCAACGCGAGGCCCTGACTGCGCACATGGTCGCCGAGAAGATGCGCCGACCAGTGCGTTACCGGAACACCGACGTCCTGCGGCGGACGGCACGCCTCAGCGACTACCCTCGCGGCGTCGGCGTCGGAGAGAGAGCGCGCGGGCGCCCCGATCGTGGAGCGTCCGCTAGCTTTGCTGCAGGGTCATCCGCATTGCGGAAGCGTTCGCGCCACTCGAACACCGTCCGAACATGAACGCCGATGAGCTTGGCCGTGTCGTACGTGCTCACGCCATCTGCCATCAAAAGCAGCGCCTGGGCGCGACGCGCTACCCGCAGCTCGGTCTTCCCCGGGCGTATCGCCGCCTCCACCGCCGCCCGTTGCTCGCGCGACAGTGACAACGGCTTCGCCGGCGGCCCAGGTCGCGCACGCGCCACCCACGGTCCGGAATCAATCATGGACCGCGGATACAGCACGCCAACATCCATGGCCAAATTTCTGGCGGACGGAACTAGGTCGCATCGTCGCCTCGCCGCGCAGGCCAGAAGCCCAGCTCGCGTACGGCTTCGATGAAGAGGTCGCGCGCCGCTTCGTCCCGGGCCCACGGTGTCGACAGACCGGCGAGCGCGGCGAGTGACGGCGCCTCGAGCCCACCACCGGCGACGGCGGAACAGGCCCACGTCACGAGCTCGGACGCGGCGACCTCGCGCTGCGCGACCGCGAATCCGAGCGCGATGACGGCGGGCGGCGTCGCAGGCGCGAAGGGCGACAGACGAGGCAGACCGAGCTTGGCTGCTTCGAACGCGACCCATGCGGCGTTTGCGAACAAAGCTATTCCGCCGTGGAGCATCCCCTTGAGTCGAGGCTCCTCGCCTCCGAGATCGAGCGCCTCGTCGACGCAGCGCCACGCGTCGCAGAGCGCCTCGCCCACCTGATCCACGTCGGAGCACGCAGCCTCGGCAGCGAGGGCCTCGCGGATCCCGAAGACCATCCAGATGCGCTTTGCGCGAGCCGCCCGCGCCGCAGTCACGGCGGAGGCGCCGGCGGCGGCAAGGCGCGCGAGGTGCGCGCCGATGTCCGCACGCCCCGCCGCGGTGATCGACGCCAGCGAGGCAACGAACGGGAGCTCGTCCTCGGTCCACGCGTCGATGCGTTCGACGGCATATGCGGAGACCTCCGCTTCGGCGAGCAGGCCCGCGGCGTAGCCGACCTCGACGAGCGGCCAATCGAGCCCCACGCCGAGCGCAACCAGCCTGTCGAGACTGCCGAGACGGGGCGCCATCCTGCCGATTCTGCCATGCGCCGGGCGGCGCGCGGGTCTTTGGCGCTACGCTCCCCTTCGTATGAGCGTCGTCGCGGGCAGCGCGGTCACGGGACCCGGCTTCTTCCTCGATCGGAAGCAACTGCGCGCGCTCGCCCTCGAGCGGCGGGACGGCTACCGCGACGCACGTCCGTATCCGCACGCCGTCTTCGATGACTTCCTCGGCAAGCCGCTCGCCCTCGCGCTCGCCGAAGGATTTCCC
>JACCTQ010000156.1 GCA_013812265.1 Actinomycetota bacterium | reverse complement strand
GGCAAAGCCCGCCGCTGCAACGAGACGGTCGTGATCGAGCAGGAGCGCGTATGCCGAGAACGCGAGCGCCAGCGCGACGAAGCGGAGCCCGTTGAGCGCCGCCACGTGCACCTCGTCAGCGGTGACGTCGAGCGCTCCCAGAACCGGCACGACAGGG
This sequence comes from Actinomycetota bacterium, assembly GCA_013812265.1. Taxonomy (GTDB): domain Bacteria; phylum Actinomycetota; class Thermoleophilia; order Gaiellales; family Gaiellaceae; genus JACCTQ01. Next base: position 12,488 of record JACCTQ010000156.1, on the reverse strand, counting down.
CCGGACCAGAAAACGGCCCCCCCGCCCGCCACCGAGAAGAACGGCGACAGAAAGAAGACGCTGGCGCCGGTGGAGATCCCGGCCACGAGGTACAGCCGGCGCCGGCCGCGCGGCGCCCGCAGGCAGGCGACGAAAAGGAGAGCGCAGAGCACGCCGAGCGAGGCGAGTCGCTCGGCAAGCAACGCTGCCGAGGCGATGCCGGCGAGGAGGATCGCGCCTGGCACGGCGTTCACGCCGGCACCCGGTAGCGAAAGCGGAAGACCCCGATGTCTTTCACCAACCGTCTGGCAGCCCCCGCAGAGACGACGAAGCGAACCGGCGAACCTGCGGCCGCCCCTGGTGTTCGAGTCTCGCCCCGCATGCTGCTTCCACCGGGCACCAGCATGAGCAGGTTGGCCTCGTCGGGAACCGTCTGGGTCGCAGGGGCCACCGACCGGGCCTTCACCAACCGGCCGAGCGAGCGGCCGAGGCGCGCGAGCGCGGGCGTAAGATAGCGCACCGCGGCCGGCCGCGTCTGCCCATCGAAGCCATGGAGAAACGGCTCCGGAAAGGCCCCGACCACGACGGGCTCGCGCATGCGCTCGCGCCACGATCGAAAGTCCCACCACTCGACGTCGCCCGCGTGCAGGCGATACTCCGCCGCGCCGCGATCGACCTCGATGCCGTTGACGAAGTAAAACCAGTCGCGGCGCGCGGACGTGTTGCCCTCGATTCCCTCGATCGACTGCACGAACCGACCGCCGTAACGCGTCTCGACGTCTGCCTCCTCACGAAGCGCCTGGAGAGCCGTGAGGCCGGCCGGGACGGTTCGGACGAGCATGATCTTCGCTCCGCGGTCCTGGGTCACCCACAGCGTCGCGTTTCCCTCTCCAGACCGTTCACCGCCACAGCCGAGCACCAGGACCACCACCAAACCCGCGACGAGCGCCGAACGCGTCCGGCTTAAGGGCGCTTGTCCCCGAAGGGCCCCTACCGTGGCTCTCACCTCACCCGAAGCGTCAGAGCGTTCGAGGCGGGGGTCAGGTCTTGCGCTGCAACACCGCGCGAGGTCTGATGCACCGTTCTGCCGGCGCGAACAAGGCAGCGAACGAGAGCGCTCGACCTGCCGCCCGCCGGCGCGATGCCGCGCGTTTGGCGGTTCACGGGCAAGGTGAATCCGTTGCAGCGCAAGACCTGACCCTTTCGGAGACGATCATCGGACCGCGTTCGACCGAACGGAGCCCGCGCGCACAGCCCGCACGAGGCCGCGGTGCGGCCCCGGGCAGGCCGTTCCCGCTTTCGTACGGACTCGCCGCCCGTCAACTACGAGCACGGCCCCTGAAGCCGCGCTCGTCCTTCCTGCATCGCTTTGGGCGAGCACGCGGTAGCAACCGCCGGGACGCCGCTGCAGCCGCAGCGTCGGCGGCCCTCCCGGAATGTCCCCGAACTGAGCCCAGTACCACAGGACGCGATCACCTCCGTTGAGCCTCACTTCGCCGGCTCCCACCGGCGGCGACGCGCCGTTCACCTTGAAGACCCAGCCGGCCGTGGCGGCGGCCGGGTAGCGGCCGATCTGGTCGACGTAGACGCCGAACGACGTGCTCTTCGCGTTGTAGTAGAACTCTCCGGCTACGCTGGCCGCCTCGAGCGCGCCCAGCGGCGATACGATACGAGGGACTTCGGGGACGGTGACTTCAGCCGGCTGAACGTCGAGCACTGGCTCAGTCGCGCCGTAGATGGTGGCCGTCTTTCCTTCGACGCGAACGTGGACTCGAACGGCGAGAGCTGGTGGCACGAGCGCCGCGACCAGCAGTGCGCCACCGAGGAACAACAAGGTGGGACGAAACACGAATCCTCCTTCCGCGAGGAGCCCCGGCGCCAGGTTTCACCCGGCTCCGGCCTATGTCTTGGGCTCGCGGCAGGTCTTCTGACTCGGGGCGCCCTCCTCGCCGCCTTCCCAGCCCACGGGCCAGTGGCGTTTCGGCGAAGAGCGTCTCCCCTCACAGCGGCGGGACCGTCCCGGAATCGCACCGGGTTCCCTTTCCGCTCGCCCTTTGGGGCGAGCCTATCATGGCCGAATGTCGCGCTCGCGTGCTGTTTCCCTCTGGCTGCCAGTCGTCCTCTGGGCGGGAGTCATCTTCGCGCTCTCGTCGATCCCGAGCCTCGCCACCGGCCTGGGCACGTGGGATTTCTTCTTGCGCAAGACGGCGCACCTCGCCGAGTACGCGATCCTCGGTGGTTTGCTGGCGCGAGCGACTGGACGAGCTTTTTCCGCGACGCTGCTCGGGGTCGTGTACGCGTGCACCGACGAGATCCACCAATCTTTCGTTACGGGCCGAGCGGGTCGGCCGGTGGATGTTGCAATCGACGCAGCCGGCGTGCTGATAGGCGTGTTGGTCGTCCAGGAGCTCAGGGGTAGGCGGCGAGTGCTTGCGGCCCAGCACTCGCCGCGGACGTGACACGCGCGCTCGCGCTCGACCTGGATTCGGTCATCGGTGACACACGCCCCCTCTGGCGCGAGTGGCTCGCCGACGCAGCGCGACGTTACGGATCGATCGCCCCGCTTGACCCCGCCACACTGGCCGAGGACCGGGTCGAAGCCGCCTCGCAGCTCGACCGCTGGGCCGAAGCCGGGATCGGCGACTGGCGTAGTGCGCTAGGCCGCTTCGCCGAAGACCGTGCCCCACTGCACTTCCGACGCGATCCGGAGACGAGCACAGCCCTCCGCCGGCTGGGCGCGAACGGCGTTCGGATCGGCGCGTTCACCGACGCGCCCGGCCCCCTGGCGAACGTCGCGATCGCGCACCTCGGCCTCGGACGTCGTCTCGATTCCCTCGAGGCCGGGACTGCCGCGCTGGAGCGGCTGCTCATGACGCTCGGAGAGAATGCACTGGTTGTCCGGTCGAGCGACGAGCTGAGACGGCTTGCTCAGTAAGATCGCGACCATGGAGCGCAACGACGTCGCAGATCGCCAGCTCGACGCGCTGCTCGAGCGCCTCGACCGGCTGAACGCCGAGATGCACACGCTCAACCGGCGGCTGGACAGCGCGGAGAGCCTCGCGCGGATCGCGCATGAGCTGCGCACGCTGAACGAGTCGCTGCAGGCGCTCGCGTACGCCGCCCTCGGTCAGAGCGGCCCCCAGGTACGCCGGCGCCGCGCCGGCTAGTGCTGGGGTAAGCGCTACCGCGCGAGCCGGAAGACCGTGCCGTCGAGCGAGACGGCGTAGAGCTCACCGCGCGCGTCTTCTCCGAAGGACGACAGGCTCGACACGGTGAACGGCTCGCGCCGCTCCTGCGTCGCGCGTCCACCGGACACGCGCAGGCTCCAGATCTTGCCGCTGCAGAAGTCGCCGTAGAAGTACCGCCCCCGTGCCTCCGGCACGCGCGTGCCACGGTAGACGAAGCCGCCCGTGACCGAACAGCCGTCGGAGCGCCCGTACGTCGCGATCGGCGCCACGAGCCGGCCGGTTCCGTTGGGCGTCTCGTTACGGTAGCGGGCAGTGCCCTCGAAGACGCGCCAGCCGTAGTTCTCGAGGCCCTCGCTCTTCCTCGCCGTGTAGTCGATCTCCTCCTGGGAGCTCTGCCCGACATCGGCGATGTAGAGGTCTCCCGTCGCCCGATCGAACGAGAACCGCCATGGATTCCGTAGCCCATAGCCGGCGATGGTGGCGCGGGCGCCGCGGCGGTTGACGTTGATTCGCAGCAGCTTGCCGAGCGTGCTGCCCAGGTTCTGCGCGTAGTTCTGCGGGTCTCCACCCGAGCCGCCGTCACCCATGCCGATGTAGAGGTAGCCGTCCGGCCCGAAGGCGAGCTGGCCGCCGTTGTGGTTGGCGTACGGCTGCTTGGCGAAGAACAGCTGCCGCCGCGTCCCCGGGATCACGCGACCGGTGCGTGCGGACGACCGATACTCCACGACGCGCGTGTCCCCGTTCGTGTCCGTGTAGTCGATGTAGAGGCGCCGGTTTTGCTTGTAGCTCGGATGGAACGCGACGGAGAGCAGCCCCTGCTCGCTCCCGGTCGACACCTGATTGCGGATATCGAGCAACGGCTGCGCCCGCAGCCGCCCGTTCACGAGCACCCGGATGCGGCCGGTCTTCTCCACGACGTAGAGCCGCGTCGTCTCGTTTCGAGGCGCGGCCAGGTGAGTCGGTGAGCTCAGACCGGACACAACCCGCTGCAGGCGAAGGGTCGGCCCTTGCTCCGACTGCGGCGAGCAAAGGGAAAGCGCAGCGCAGGCGGCTGTCACCAGCGACGAGATGATGCTCACGTAATCAAGCTAGCCGGAGGTCCGTTGAGCCCGGGTTAACCGTTTGTGCGCTATCGCCTGAGCAGGACTTTCCGCAGCTCGTCCTCCTTCCCCGGGCGGAGGATTGCGAGCACCTCATCTCCTGGTCGCAGTTCCGTCGAGCCGACCGCGATCTCGGCATCACCGTCTCGCGATACAGAAATCAGGCGGGCGCCGTCCGGAAGCTGGAGCTGCTCCACACGCTTGCCTGCCGACGGAGAGTCGCGATCGATCTGGACTTCCACGATTTCCAGGTTCTCCTTGCGCAGCTCCAGCAGGTGAACCAGCTCGTGCGGAATCTCGTGTTCCACGAGGCTCATGATCGAGGACGTGGCGCTTACCGTCGGCGCGATGCCGAGCAGGTCGAAGTGCGCCTGGTTGCGCGGATCGTTCACCCGCGCGATCACCTTCTCCACGCCGTACTTCTCGCGTGCCATCTGGCAGATGATGATGTTGTCCTCATCGTCCCCGGTCAGGGCGAGGACGATGTCGGGCGGTCGCGCGATCCCCGCGCGCTCGAGTACGAAGAGCTCGGTCGCGTCGCCGTTCTGGATCTGGTGCTCGAACTCCTCCTCGAGCCGCTCGAAACGGTCCCGCCGCTGCTCGACCACGGTGACCTCGTGGCCGAGTCGTAGCAGCGTGCGCGCGACATTGGTTCCCGCCTTCCCGCCACCGGCTATCAGCGCGTACATCTAGACAACCATCTAGACGGGAGACACCTGCTGTGGCCGGACGTCGCAAGCGCGGACGGCCTCGGTGAGAACGTCGATCGCGGTGGACGTGGGACAGATGGTGCGCAGCCCGCGCTCCGCGTAGAACCTCGCCCGCGCTGGATCGAGGATCCGGGCGACGACACACTGGATGTCGAATCGCTTCTGCGCGATCTGGGCGACGACAAGGTTCGTGTTGTCGCCGTTCGTCGCCACCACGACCGCGTCCGCATCCTCGATCCCGGCCTCGCGCAGCAGGTCGACGTCCATCCCGTGCCCGACGATGAATCCGCCCGGCCAGTCCTCTCCTAGGCGGTTGAGCGCCTCTTCCTTCTCGTCGATCGCCACGACGTCCCAACCCTCGCCCTGAAGCTGGCGGGCTACTGCCGAGCCGACTCTTCCACAGCCGACGACAAGCGCCTTCACGGCCTGAGCGTAGCTGAGCGTCGGCGTGTCACGCCTCCGCCCCATCCTCGTCGAGGACGCCCTGCGGATAGGCAACGACCATCACCTCGCAGTCCGCCTTTCGCAGCACGTAGTCCACGGTCGGGCTGAAGAAGCGCGATTGACGCCTCCACCTGGGCGCCGACCCCATCACGATCAGATCCGCGCCCCGCTCTTTGGCCCTGCGTACGATCGCCTCTCCCAGCGCACGGCCCCGGACGATCTCGCCCGAGATCGTGACCCCATGCTCGGAGGCTAGCTCCTTGGCATCCGCGAGTGACGCCTCGGCCCGTTCTTCCTCTGCCGTGAGCTCTGCGTCGAGGTCGCGGTCGAGCGGAACGCGGATGACGTGAAGAACGTCGATCCCACAGCGGCGCTCATCGGCGAGCCTGAGAGCGGTCGCCAACACCTCCTCACCGATGGGGCCCAGCTTGAGTGGTACGAGGATGCGCTGGTAGACGCCTTCGGCGGCGGGCACGAGGTCGGCTACGGGCGCCTGGACCCGCTTTAGCAACCTCTCTCCGGCCGACCGGCGAACGGCCACGAAGACGATGATTCCGAGCAGGAGCCAGATCGGGCCGGCGATCCTGGACGCGCCGTGGGTCGCGAGCGCAGAGACCCAGATCGCAAACGTGAGCGGCGCTCCAAGGAGAGCGGCGAGCGGTACACGCGTACCACGGATGCGGACGTTCACCGGGACGCGAAACGGGCGGGCGAGCGCGGGCTCGGTGAACCGCAGACGGATGACGGCCACCTGAGCCGCCGTGAAGGCGATCAGGACGCCGAAGCTGTACAGGCTGGCAAGGAAGCGGACCTCGCGTTCCAGCGGGGCTGTCAGGACGAGAAGCGCGCACGAGATCGCGGCTGCACTGACGATCGAGACGGGTGCGATGAGCGTGCGGCGGTTCAGCACGCCGAAAGCGTGAGGAAGCATCTGGTGCCTTCCGAGGGAGTACGCCAGCCGGCCGGCGCCCGAGATCGACGTCGTAACGGCGCCCACCAGCACCAGGCTCCCTGTTACACCGAGAAAGGCGCGTAGAAGATCGACTGCCAGGCTCGGCAGCGAGCCCTCGAAGGCCACGGCGATTCCGACGAGCGGTGCGCGCAGCCATTCGACGCCGAGGTCGCTCGCGTACCCGCCGGGGCCGCTCGGATCTGCGTGGGCCGGGTACGCGGAAATGCCGACCACGCCCACCGCGAACGAGACGAGCACCGCGGCGCCGATTCCGGCGAAGAGGCTCCGCGGAAGCGTTCGCCCGGGCTCGCGCGTCTCCGCGGCGAAGTTCGCGACCGTCTCCAGCCCCGTGTACGCGAGCATCGCGAGGGGTAGCGCGAACGCGATTGCCTGCCACGTCGGGGCGACCCCGAGGTCGACGCCGCTGGAGAGTCCATCGGAGGACACGAGCAAGGCGAGGCCGAGAAAGACGATGAGGAGATGCGAGACGAGCGCCGTGAAGGCCACCACGACCGCGACTCGATACAGCCCCGGGCGCCGGACCAGCCGAATTCCGGCGATCGCGACGATAACGCCCACACCGATGACCGCATCCCACGGACCGGCGGTGATCGCGTCCCATCCGACCGCGTTGCCGAGGTAGTGCGGTAGGAATAGGGCGGCGAGCGCAATGACGATCAGGTAGTCGAGCAGGAGCGCCCAGCCCGTCAGGAAGCCCGCGGGGTCGTTGAAGGCTCGGCGGACGAACGTCGCCGCGCCGCCCGTTTCCGGAATCGCGGCGGTGCCTTCGGCATATGACAGCGAGACCAGCAGGAACAGCCCGCCCACCGCGAGCAGCACCCACGGCGTGAACCCGAGCGCGTGCAGCGCCACGACCCCCAGTGCGAAGTACAGCGAGGAGGCGATCTCCCCGTAGGCGACCGAGGCGATCGAGCGCGTGTCGAGCACGCGGCTGAGACCGGGGATCTTTCCTGCCATGCCGCTACCGCCGGAGTAGGTAGATGCGCAGACCGCCGGCGAGCAGGAACATGGCGCCGAGCAGGAACCCCATGCCGCCACCGAGCAGCGCGGTCTCCACGATGAGCACGATTCCGATCACCGCGAGGAGGGCGGAGACCAGGACCGTCGCCTTTACCTGAAGGCGTCTCATGCCCTCTGTCCCGCGGCGACGAGCACGCGCGCCGGGCTCGTCTTCAGCACGTAGTCGACCGTCCTACCGAAGATGGGCGTCCCGGATCGCCCGCGCCTTCTCGGCGCCCCCATCACGACCAACTCGGCGTTCCGCCGGTCGGCTTCCTGCGCGATCGCTGCGCCAGCGCTGCGAGCCCGGATGAGACGGGTCACGACGCGCACGCCGTAGCTCTCGAGCAGGGCCTGGGCATCGTCGAGCACCTGCTCGGCCCGTTCCTCGGCGTCACGAAGATCGGCGTCGAGAGGAAGATCCAGCGGCACTTCCACCACGTTGAGCACCGTTACCGTCGCTCCTTTCTGCGCGGCAAGACGGGCGGCAGCGACCAGCGCCTCCTCCGATTCCGCGGTTCGAAGGACGGGAACGACGATCGTCCGGTAGTCCAGCGTCAGCGAGGGCCCGAGGACGAGCGCGGGCGCACGAACCGTCTCCCCCAGCGGCGAGCGCACGAAGCGCTTGCGATACACGACGTAAACGGCGAAGCCGAGCGCGAGCCAGCCGAGGCCGGCCCACCGCGTGAGGGGTTCCTGGACGACGACGACGAGCCAAGCGATCGCAGTTCCCAAACCACCGAAAACCGCGAAGAGCGGCCAGTCGATACCGCCGAGACGAAGGTTCGGCCGTGCCCTGAACTGGAGCTCCTCGTCCCGCGACCGGAAGCGGAGCGCGATCACGGCAACGTGCGCGATCGTGAACGACAGCATCGCGCCGAACGTGTACATCGTGCCCAGGAAGTCCGTCTGGCCGGGGATGATCACCGCGATCGACACGATCCCCGCGAAGACCACGAGGGATAGCCAAGGTGTCTTGAAGCGTGGGTGCAAGCGCCGGAACCGCTCCGGTAGTTGACGGTACGTCGCCATCGAGTAGGTAATCCGGGACGCTCCGATGACCCCGGCGTTCGTGGCGATGAACAGGATTGTCGCGGCGAGGATGCCGACGTAGATCTGGAGCGCGTGGAGAAGGCCTCCGGAGAGCCCGAGGTTCTCCACGAGGCCCAGCACCGGGTCGTTCTCGAAGCCGCCCTCCTCGGGCCCGAGCCCGAGCTTGGTGACGTAATCGCCGTCGGCGTCGCGAAACACCGGCAGAGCGGAAAGCGCGATCACCGGCAGGGTGAGGTAGATCGCGAACACGGCGATCGCCACGAGGCGAATCGAGGCGGGGACGTCCCGTACCGGGTTCCGCGTCTCCTCGGCCAGGTTGGAGATCGTCTCGATCCCGGTGTAGGCGATCATGCCGACGGGAATCGCGAGCAGGAACTGGCTCCAGGTGGGGGCAACGCCGAATTCGACGTTGCCCACCAGCGTGCCGGGGTCGAAGATGAGCACGAACCCGAGCAGCACGAGCAGCACCTGCGTGGCGAAGTCGACCACCGCCAGGAAGATGTTCAGCCGGGCCGCCTCGCGCACGCCGACGACGTTCAGCGCGACGAGGAAGACGATCACCGCCGTACCGCCGATCACATCCCAGGGGTTCTCGTTCAGCGGCTCCCAGAAGATGGACAGGTAGTGCGGGACGAAGAACGCCGAGATAGCGATCGTGATCACGTAGTTCAGCATCTGCGCCCACGCCGCCCCGAAGCTCACCAGCTCGTTGAACGCGTGACGAGCGAAGCTCGACGAGCCGCCGGCCTCCGGGTAACGAACGGTTCCCTCCGCGTAGGTCGCAGCTGTCGCGGCGAAGATGACGCCGGCGATGAGGAATACGAGCGGCGTCAGGCCGAGCGCGAAACCCGCCGTCAGCCCGAGTGCGTAGTAGATCGAGGAGCCGACGTTGCCGTAGGCCGTGGCGAAGAGGGCCGGTGCACCGAGCACCGGGTCGAGAACCGCTTGCTGGCGACGCCGGCGAGGCACCGCGAGACTCTAGACCTCAAGCGGACCCGCGCTGCCAGTTAGCCTCTCGCCGATGAAGATCTTGATCATCGGAGCAGGACAGGTCGGAACGACGATCGTCGAAGCTCTCCACGAGAAGCACGATCTGACGATGATCGACCTCGACCCGAGCCGGCTCGGCGCATTGTCGCACCGCTACGACGTCGCCACGGTCGAGGGAGACGGAGCGAGCCGGCGAACGCTGCAGCAGGCAGGCGTGAAGGACGCCGACCTGCTCATCGCGTGCACGTCGCGGGACGAGATGAACATCATCGCGTCCGTCTTCTGCAGAAAGCTGTCTCCCGACACGAAGACGATCGTACGAACCACCAACGTCGAGTACCTCGAAATCTGGCACGAACGTGAGCTGGACGCCGACTTCCTCGTCTCGTCGGAGCTCGAGACCGCCCTCGCGATCTCCCGCCTGATCGGGGTGCCCGCCGCGCGGCAGACGGACGTCTTCGCCGAGGGGCAGGTGCAGATCGTGGAGTTCGACGTCGAGCCTAGTGTCGGCCACACGGAGGTGATCGGACTGCCGCTGCGGGACGCACGCGTCCCTGCGAACTCGAAGGTCGCGAGCATCATCCGCGACGGCGAGATGATCATCCCCCGCGGGAACGAGTCGATTCACACCGGCGACCGGATCATCGTCATCGGCTCGCCCCAGGCGGCACGTGAATGGAGCGCGCTCATGGCGCGCGGCGACCGGAGCGTCGAGGACGTCGTCATCTTCGGCTGTGGCCGCACCGGAACCGCGGTGGCGCGCGTGCTCCTCGACCAGGGCATCCGCGTGCGCATCGTCGAGCCGATCGCAAAGCGGGCCCGCGAGGTGGCGGAGGAGCTCCCCGGGGCGAGGGTCTACCAGGCCACGGGAATCGACCCCGAATTCCTGGAGCGCGAGAGGATCGGAGCCACGAAGGCAGCGATCTTCGCGATGCGGGACGATGCGAAAAACCACTACGCCGCGACGCTCGCAAAGCTCCACGGCGTGAGATTCCGGATCGCCGTCGTACACGATGCGGTCTCGGAACGCGTCTTCGAAGATGCCGGCGTGGCGGTCCCGATCAACCCGCGCTCGATCACAGCGGAGGAGATAGTGAGATTTGCGCACGACCCGCGGACGCAGCAGGTCGCGATGCTCGAAGGGGATCGCTATGAGGTGCTCGACATCACGGTCCGCCCGGATAGCTCGCTCGCGAACCGGCCGTTTCGCGAGCTGCCCATGACGGGTTCGCTCATCGGCGCGCTCATCAGAGATGGGCGCGCCATCTTTCCGCACGGAGACGACGTGCTGATGCCCGGGGACCGGGCGATCCTCTTCACGGAATCCCGCCGAGTCCCCGAGGTAGAACGAGCCCTGTGATCGCGGCCGGCCGGCTGGGACGGTCGCTCCGCCGCGTCTCGCCGGCCGTCGACATCGGCGGCGCGTTCAACCTCGTCGGTGCGCTGACGAAGTACCTGAGCCTGGCATTCCTGCTTCCCGTGGCGGTCGCGGTGTGGTACCGCGAGGCGCCGTGGCCGTTTCTAGCCGCAGGGGCCTTGACGGCAGCCGTCGGCGTCGCCCTCGAGCGGTTCACCCAGGGGAAGGAGAGGATCGGAGCGCGCGAAGGATTCCTCGTCGTCTCGCTGACGTGGGCGGTCGCGGCGGCGGCGGGGGCGTTGCCCTACCTGCTGGCCGGCGAAGAGCAGCTGGCCAATCCGATCGACGCTTACTTCGAGGCGATGTCCGGTTTCACGACCACCGGCGCGACCATCCTGACGGACGTCGAGGGTTTGAGCCGCTCGCTCGCGATGTGGCGCCAGTTCACGCAGTGGCTCGGCGGCATGGGCATCATCGTGCTCGCGCTCGCAGTGTTACCTCGTCTCCGCGTCGGCGGCCGTCAGCTCTTCGAGTCGGAGGCACCCGGGCCAGAGGTCGAGCCACTCACGACATCGATACGCGAGACGGCGCGCCGCCTGTGGGTCTTGTACATCGGATTCACGGCGCTTCTGATAGCCGCACTGACAGCGTTCGCAGTCACCGGAATCGACGAGCGAATGTCGTTCTACGACGCGGTCGCTCATGCGTTCACAACCATGCCGACCGGCGGTTTCTCGACGGATGGACGGTCCCTCGAACCGTTCGGCGCCGCGAGCCAGTGGACGATCGCGTTCTTCATGGCGCTCGCGGGCGCGAACTTCGCGCTGCTCTACGCGGGACTCCTGCGCAGGCGGCCAGGCGTGTTCGCGCGCGACGAGGAGTTCCGTCTCTACGTCGCCCTGCTCGCCCTCGGATCGCTCCTCGTCTTCGTCGAGCTCGTGACCGAGAACCTGCATGCAGGCGAGGCTGCCGTTCGCCATGCCGTCTTCCAGAGCGTCTCGATGATGACGACCACAGGTTTCGCGAGCACGGATTTCAACGAGTGGACGGCTCTCGCGCTCGTGATTTTGATCGGCTTGATGTTCGTCGGCGGCTCGGCGGGATCGACCGCAGGATCCGTCAAGGTGATACGGCACCTGCTCATAGGCCGCGTCCTCCGCCGCGAGCTGGACCAGACCGTTCATCCCGAGCTCGTCGCTCCGATCCGGATGAACCGCGTCGCGATCGAAGAACGCACCCTGCGGGCGATCGTCGCCTTCGTGCTGCTTTACATCGGGCTGTTTGCGGTCGGCACACTCGCGATCATGCTGGACTCGGCGTTCGGGCACATGGACGTGACCCCGTTCGAGGCCATCGCCGCCGCGGCGACGACGCTGGGAAACGTCGGGCCCGGAGTCGGGTTCGCCGGCCCAATGGGGTCGTTCGAACCCTTCAGCCCGTTCTCCAAAGTCGTGATGATCGCGCTCATGTGGCTGGGCCGGCTGGAGATCATCCCCATTCTCGTGCTCTTCACTCGAAGCTACTGGCGTTGACACGGGGGAAACCATGTTTCCCCCGTGCGCCCCCTTCTTAGAACTCGTTTCAGAATGACGCTTCGTCGTCGGGGTGCGCTGGGCGGCGTCAGGCAAGGACGCAGGGAGCGCGCATGTGCAGGCACATGTAAGCGACCGAGGACGCGGCATGGCGTCGTCCAGC
>JACCTQ010000151.1 GCA_013812265.1 Actinomycetota bacterium | reverse complement strand
GCCAGGTCGGCACCGGTGAAGCCCGGCGTCCCGGCGGCCAGCGTGTCGAGATCGATCTCGTGCGCGATCGGTTTGCCCTTGGCGTGCACCTCGAGGATCTTGCGGCGACCGTTTCGGTCGGGGCGATCGACCACGATCTGGCGATCGAAGCGGCCGGGCCGAAGGAGCGCCGGATCCAGGATGTCGGGGCGGTTCGTGGCCGCGATCAGGATGATGTTGTCCTTGAGCTCGAAGCCGTCCATCTCCACGAGCAGCTGGTTCAACGTCTGCTCCCGCTCGTCGTGGCCGCCCCCGAGCCCGGCGCCGCGGTGGCGTCCGACGGCGTCGATCTCGTCCATGAAGATGATGCACGGGGAGGCCTGCTTCGCCTGCTCGAACAGATCGCGCACGCGACTGGCCCCGACGCCGACGAACATCTCGACGAAGTCGGAGCCGGAGATGGAGAAGAACGGCACGCCGGCCTCACCGGCGACGGCACGGGCGAGCAGCGTCTTGCCGGTACCGGGAGGGCCGTAGAGGAGCACGCCCTTGGGGATGCGGGCGCCGAGCGCCTGGAACTTCTTCGGGTTCTCCAGGAACTCCTTGATCTCGTGCAGCTCCTCGACCGCCTCCTCGACGCCGGCGACGTCCTTGAAGCCGATCTTCGGCGAATCGGGCGTCATGCGCTTGGCGCGGCTCTTGCCGAAGCTCATGACCTTCGAGCCGCCGCCCTGCATCTGGTTCATCAGGAAGAGCCAGAACGCGATCAGGATCACGAAAGGCAGCAGCGAAGTCAGAATAGACCACCAAGGGGACGATCCCGTTCCCTTCGAGTCGAAGGCGACCTCGCTGTTGCGGAGCTTCGTCTCGAGCCTCGGTACGAGCTCCTCGCTGGCGTAATTGACCGAGCCCTTCGTTCCGTCCGCGTAGTCGATCTTCATCTGCTGCTTCGGGGGCACGAAGACGACCTTCTCGATCGACCGCGGGTCGCTCTCGATCGTCTGGACGAACTCCGAGTACGTCTTCTTGGTCTGCTTGTCGCCCCGTCCGATGAGCGTCTGGCTCGCCAGATAGACGAGCAGAACGATCACGATCAGCGGGAAAAGTGCGCTACGGAAAAAGCGGTTCATAAGAGGTCTTCGGCCAGAGTAGCAGCCTGGTTCGGGGCCAAACCGCCGCCGTCAGCGGTGTTATTCCCCCGCTTGGATGACTTCTTCGCTGAGAACGCCGACGTAGGGCAGATTCCGGTAGCGCTCGGCGAAGTCGAGCCCGTATCCGACCACGAACCGGTTCGGAATCTCGAAGCCCACGTACCGGACGGGCACCTGGATCTCGCGCCGGTCCGGCTTCGTGAGGAGGGCGCAGATCTCGAGCGAGGCCGGACCGCGGGCCTCGAGGTTTCGTACCAGGTACGAGAGGGTGAGCCCGGAGTCGATGATGTCCTCGACGACGAGGACGTGGCGTCCTTCGATGTTGATGTCGAGATCCTTGAGGATGCGGACGACACCCGAGGAATCGGTCGCCGCACCGTAGCTCGAGATGGCCATGAAGTCGATCTCGCACGGAACCCTGAGCTCCCGCATCAGGTCGGCCATGAAGAAGACGGCGCCCTTGAGGACCCCGATCAGGAGAACATCCCTGTCCGCATAGTCGGTGGAGATCTCGTCGCCGAGCTCCGTGATTCGGCCCCGGAGCGACTCCTCGTCGATCAGCACCTCGGCCACGCCCCGCTCGAGCTCGGCCTGACTCACTCGGCTGCCTCGGTTGAGCCCGGGTACTCGGTGTCCTCGGTTGAGCTTGGGTACTCGGTGTCCTCGACGGCTCGGACTCCTTCCGCCTGAACGATCCCCGGCACGGCGACAACCTCGTTTCCGGAGACGACGAGGGGCCAGGCGGCACGCGCCGAGCGAGGGATCTTCGCATCCACGAAGACGTCTTGGATCTTCTTGCTGCGTCCGGCCAGCCGGTCTCCCGCCCGCCACGAGCGCACCGCGAGCCCGGTCACGTCGGCCTCGATCGTCCATGGGCCCCAGCGCACAGGGCCGGCAAGCGGAACAGCGTCTCGCTGCAGCCACACGCGGTCGTACTCCCGAACTGCCTGGAGCCCCGACCCGAGGTCGATCCGCTTCGACCCTTCATGCGAGGCGAGCAACGATAACAGGGCCTCCTCGAGCCGGCGCGGCAAGCGCGGGCGTTCCTCGGCAAGCGCCAGGAGGTTCGTTTCGGCGGCCGGGTGCAGCTGGTACAGGAGCGGCAGGATCTCGTTCCGGATCAGTCCGCGTTTCGTGTCGGCATTGGACGAGTCGGTTCGAAACGCGAGACCCTCGGCGCGGCAGTAGGCCTCGGTCTCGTGACGCCAGATCGTCAGGAGCGGGCGGACGACGCCGTCGCCTCGCTTCGCCTGGATTCCACGACTGGTTCCGCCGGCCACGATGCGGTAGAGGACGGTCTCGACCTGGTCCGAGGCCGTGTGCCCGGTGGCGCGCAGGCGCTCGCGGGCGTACGAGTACCGCATGTCCCGAAGCTGCGCCTCGGTGATCCCGACGGGCGCTCGGACCACCGTCGCCCCGAGAACGTCCCGACAGAAGCGGGCGTCTTCATCCGATTCGCGGCCACGTAGACCGTGGTCGACGTGGAGCGCGCTCACCCGGTACCCAAGACAAAGAAGAGCGTGCCGCAGACAGGTCGAGTCGGCGCCGCCCGAGACGAGACAGAGGATCTCGCCCCCCGGGTCGATGAGCGAGCGACTGCGGATGTGCTCTTCGATCCGCTGGCGGAGCGCGTCGGGGTCCATGCTTCCATTGTCGCTAACGATCGAAAGGCCCGGGCATGTGCCCCGGTGCTCGGGCGGGATCCGACGGAGACCGTCGCGGTGGAAGCCTGCGGCTCATGTGCGACGCCAGCTCCCGGAGCGCCCAGCGACCGATCCAGAGCGCCAGTCCCGATACCAGCAGGCGCCTCATGCGAACGCGGGGCTGTCGGCCCAACGGCCGAGGCGCTCTACGGCGCGCTCGAGATCCCCCGCGAGGATGCGGTACGGGTGTGCGTACGTGACCGGCTCGACGCGCTGTGCCGGATCGCGACCCTCGAGGGCGCCCAGCAGGTAGCGGATCGGCAGGACGTGGGTGATGATGAGGATCGTGGGCTCGGTTCGGGCCAGCACGATCTCGAAACCGCGCGCGAACCTGCGGGCTGCGGCGGAGCGGCTCTCGCCGCCGCCCGGACACTCCTCCGCAGGCAGGCCGACTTGCGCCCAGCGCCGGTAATCCTCGAGTGTCCGGCCCTCGTAGCGCCCGAAGCGAATGTCGTTCAGCTCCGGAACGACGAGGCGCGGCACGGGCCGGTCGTCGAGCACGATGTCCGCCGTCTCGCGAGTCCGGGCGAACTCGGTGGTGACGCAGAGATCGATCGTTTCCCCGGCCAGGAGCACGCCGAGCGCCTCAGCCTGGCGGCGGCCGATGTCGGTGAGCCCGCCGCCCGCGATGGCCGGGTCGCCGTTGACCGTGCCCCGCACGCTGAACTCGCTTTCCGCGTGGCGAGCGACGATGCCGACGTCCATGGTCTTACGTTAACGGCCCTGCAGGACCGGTCTCTGGTCGATGAGCTAGGAGCTAGGCTTCGCGCCCATGCCGATCCACATCCGAGCCGAGCCCGGCCAATACGGGGACGCCTGCCTGCTCCCGGGCGACCCTCTGCGCGCGCAGTACATCGCGGAGACCTATCTCGACAACGCGGTGCAGCGAAACAGCGAGCGTGGGATGCTCGGCTACTCCGGCGAGTACGAAGGTCGGCCGGTGTCCGTTCAGGCGACCGGCATGGGCTGTCCCTCGGCGGCGATCGTGATGGAGGAGCTTGTTCAACTCGGCGTGACGCGATTTCTGCGTGTGGGCACGTGCGGCGGCCTGCAACCGGATCTGGCGCTCGGCGACCTGATCGTGGCGCTCACCGCCGTTCCGGCGGACAGCACCGCTTCGCACTACATCGCCGGTGAGCCTCACTGCCCCACCGCCGACTGGGAGTTGATCCACGGCGCTGTTCACGCCGCAAGAGAGATCGGGCAGTCGATGCGCGTCGGGCCGATCGTCTCGAGCGACCTCTTCTACAACCCGAGCGAGGGCCAATACGAGCGCTGGTCGAGCCGTGGAGTGCTCGCTGTCGAGATGGAAGCGGCCGTTCTCTTCACGATCGGCGCGATCAAGAAGGTGCAGGCCGGCTGCCTGCTGACCGTCTCCGACGTGGTGGTCGAAGGCGAGTTCAAGCGCATCTCGGACGAAGAGTTGCGGGCGGCGGTGGATCGGATGACGCGGGTGGCGCTCGCGACCGTGACCTCCGAGAAGCATTAAGGAACGCAACCACACCGTCTTCCTGGTCAACCCGGCCTCGGGCAACGGGGCGACCGGCCGGCGCTGGCCTGCGCTTCTGCGCCGTGCCCGAGACGCCGGGCTCGACGGTGAGGTGATGATGAGCGCCGGGGCGGGTGAGATGCCCTCTCTAGCCGAGGACGCGGCGCGCGCGGGAGCGGCGCTCGTCGTGGTCGTCGGCGGAGACGGCACCGTGCACGAGGCGGTTAACGGGCTGATGCGCGTGCCGGGGCAGCAGCGTCCCGAGCTGGCGCTGGTTCCGCGCGGGACAGGAGATGATTTCGCTCGCGCCCTTGGGATCCCGACCGACGAGCACCGGGCGATCGCGATTGCGGCGGCCGGCCAATCCCGGCTGATCGACGTCGGCCGGGTGACCTACGCCGCGCCGAACGCCTCGGACGCGACGGCGTTCTTCGTGAGCATGGCAGGCACCGGAATGAGCGGCGCCGTCGCAAGACGGCTCAACACCACGACGAAAGCACTTGGCGGCAGGGCCTCGAGCCTCATCGCCACGCTGGCCGTTTTTCGCCGCTGGAAGAACGTAGCCATGGCCGTCGACATCGACGTCGAGCGCATCGAGGGCCTCATGGAGGACGTGCTCGTGGGCAACACGGAGTTCCACAACGGGGGCATGCGGCTCTGCCCTGGAGCGTCGCCCGACGACGGAGTCTTCGATGTGCTCTTGATCAAGGACGTCTCGAAGCTCGATCTGGCCCGTACGCTGCCGAAGCTCTACCGGGGAACGCACCTCCCCCACCCGAAGGCGGAGCTTCGGCGAGGCCGAACGGTCTCGATCACAGCTGAGCGGCCGCTGCCGATCGAGCTCGACGGCGAGCAGCCGGGTACCACACCGGTCCGATTCGAGGTCGTTCCGGGGGCTCTGCGCGTCCGCGTTCCCCGTTGAGGGCGCTGCCTGGCGACTGGCGCTAGTCGAGTTTGTCGACAGTCCCCTGGTCGTCTTCGAGGGCCGCCCCCCTTTTGGCCGCGGGAGGTGTCTCGGCTGCCTCGGGCAAGGCCGTTTTCGCCTTGCGGCCACGGGTGGACGGCTTCGTCTCGAGCACGTCCAGACGCCGCTCGACGTCCGTCATGCGATGCTCGAGCTGGTCGAGTCCGCGAACACGACGCTGCAGGTCGTCGACCCGTTGCCGTAGCGCGAGGAGCGGCTCGGTGATCTTCCCGAGCCCAGGCATCTCGCCGAAACGGTTGATGACTCCCTCTCCTGCGTCGGCGATCCTCGCCAGGAGATCCTTGTTCTCACCCTCCGCCATGCTGGGCCTCCATCATCTCGGTTAAGGCACGAAAGATAACGGTTTCGAAGGCAGCTCGAGCCTGGAAATTCGTACAACATCTTTACCTTTTCCTCTCTTGTTCATCCGAGCGCCTGGGTACGCTCACGGCGGGATGAACGACACTCCGTCGAAACCCGCTCGAGACCACCGGCACATTGAGGTTACGACCCACGTGCTACTGCAGCGCGGAGGAGTTCCTTACAAGGTCGAGCAGAAGGTCTGCCCCGACTGCCAGCGAGTCCTTGACGAACGGCCTGTACGGCGGGCCGCCGCCTAGGGCTCGCGACTCCCTGCGGCAAGCTCTCTCACCGGGGCTTCCAGGAACTCCCCCGCGCTGTCACGCCCGTCGGCGCAAGGCGAGAAAGCCGCCGAGCGCCAGTACCGCCGCCGCGGCAGCCAGGGACAGCTCCACCGTCAACGGGTGGCGCTCGAAGAAGGAACGTGTGTCCTCGGGCCGCAGATAGCTCGGATTCGCACGCTCGGGGCCGAGCGATCCGCGTTGCGCCTCGGTAAGTCTCAGGTCGGCGATCGGCAGGTGCCGAAAGTCGTAGCGTGGCGCGGCCGGCGTCGGATTCCCGTACAGAAGGCGAAACGGCGGTCGGTATCCCGGCGCCAGGAGAACCGTCCGGGCGCGCCCGAGCGCCACGACCCGCAGACGAGCGAGCGGCGCGTCATCCCCGTTGTCGATCGTGACGCGAAGAGATCGGTGTCTGCCCGGAAAGAAGACCCGCACCTCCGAGACGCCGCGCCGGCGGACGATACGGACCGGCCCGGCCAGCGGCGCAAAGACGCTTCGGTCGTTCGATCCCGCGACGCGGACGATCCGGTCGAACCGCGACGTCGTGGTGGAGAAGCGAAGTGCGTCGACGGGCAGCTTGCGGTATCCGAGGTCGAGCTCGACCACGGTTCGACGATCCTCCTGCCTGGCCGTCATGCTCGCCGGGCGCACCTCGAGTGGGGGATCCACGGCGTCCCGAGACACGGCAGCCGCATCGATTCGACGTACGCCTGCCGCCCGAAGACGCAGGTAGCGGAAATCGCTGGGCGGAAACAGGACGTCCGTGCTGCGTGCCGGCACCGCGCCGGAGAGGTCGTACACCGTGGTCGTCGCGAGCCGCGTGAACGTCCGCCGGTTGTCACTGCCGAGAACCGTCACTCGCCCGACGAACTGCTTCCCGGGAATCTCGAGCTGCAAGCGGTTGTGCACTCGACGCTCGCGACCGAGGTCGAGGAGCGCCACAAAGAGCTCACCCTGCCGGCCGGCGTTCAGGAGACGTACGTCCCTGGGAATCGTCCCGGGTGTCGCCGGCACCCGCCGCCATGGCACCTGCCGTCCCCGCGAGTCGACGACGCGCAGGTCCAGGAGTGCGATCCTGGCGTGCTCGAACAGGCGGCCGTCGGGTGTGAAAGTGATCGGACCCGAGCCCGGGGCGCCGGCGACGACCCGCGTGTACCGGAAGTCGCGCTCCTCGACCGCCGCAGGAGCCGCGAGCGCCAGTGCCAGGGAGCCGAGTGCAGCGAGTATCACGGGTCGTCCTCGCGCTCGACGACGCGAAGACGCTGGTAGGCAAACGCGGCGCCGAGCAAGAGCAAACCGAGCGCGATGAAGGACAGCACCCGGTAGATCGACTCCAGCGCCGAGAGGTCGTAGAGGAACACCTTGAACACTGCGAGACCGAGCAGAACGAGACCGCCCGCACGGATGCGGCGGTCGTCGCGAGCCAGCCCGTAGATGAGCCCAGCGAGACCGGTCAGGCTCCAGAAGGCGCTAAGCAGGACCTGGGGAGTTTGCCCTGGCTCGGTGGCGTCACCCGTTGCGAACGTGTCGACGATTGCGAGGGAGCCGAGGTAAACGAGAGCGGCGGCGCCGGCCGCCTCGAGCGCTCTTGTCCATTCGCGGGTGCCACGCCCAGCGTAGAGCCGCGCTGAAAACAAGGCGGCGATCGCGAAGACCGCGAGGCCGACGGCCGTCTCTGCCAGATTGTCGGCGCCTTCGCGCAGGGCCTCGGGCGGTGCCTCGAAGGAGAGCAGGTGCCCCGCCGCCAGGGCCAGGAAGATCGCGGCGCCGACGTCGGCGCGTCGGTCACCCGTTTTCCGCGCAAGCCACGACAGCACGGCTGCCTCGACCGACCAGCCCACGACGAGAGCCGGGCCGTCGAGGGCGAGCGCGAACCCGATAGCCGACAGAGCCAGCCCGACCGCCAACATGAGTATCGCGACCTCGTTGCTGATGCGAATCCGAGTGCCGCCAGTTCCGAGCACCAGATGAACGAGCGAGATGGCGAGCACCCACGCAGTTGCCCCGCCGTCGTGATCGAGCTCTCTCAGAACGAAGTACCCGACGCCGGCAACGAGGACGGCATTGCCGAGCAGCAGGAGCCCCGAGGAAGGGCGGAGCACTGCAGTCGGCACCCGCAGCTCGTAGCCCGTCGCTGCAACCACATAGATCCCCCAGAAGAGCAACAGGACGCCGAGCGTGAGCCCGAGCCGGTCGCGGTAGGTGTCCTCCACCCAAAGCAGAAGCTGAGGAGCGCTGACGAGGAACGCCGCGGTCGCAAGCCAGTCCCACCGCTGCCAGATCAGCACCCCGGCGGCCGAAAGGAGCGCCATGCCCATGAAGGCGACGGTCAGGTTGGATGCGTCCGCCTCCACGAGCACGGGAGACGCGAGCGCGCCGACTATGCCGAGACCCGCGACCACCCGGGAGTTCCACCGGACCGCGATCGCGGTCGCCGTCGCGCCGATGAGCGCGGCGAGCGCCAGCCCCACAGCGGGCTGCACGAGCCCGTACAGCTGCGTGGCTGCAGTGAGCGAGGCGTACAGGGCGGCGATCGCAGCACCGACCGTCGCGAGCGCGGCCTGCGTCTTTCCCTGGCGCTCGTACAGGTAGAGGCCCAGCGCCAGCAGCGCAGAGGAGCCGGCGAAAGCGAGGACGACGCGCGTGGGTTCGTCGATCCAGCCGCGACGAACTGCCATGACCAGGAAGAAAACTACGCCGAGCACGATTGCGAAGCCGCCGAGCCAGGCGAGAACACGGCCTCCGAGCAGCTCCTCCAGGTCGGGCGCCGATCCGACCAGGTCGCGCCGCCGCGGCCGGGGGACCGCCGCGGCTGGAGGTTGTCGCGGCTCGGCGGGCGGCTCCGGCGTCGCCCGAAGCTGCGCCTCCTCCACCGGGCGCGGGACCGCCTGCTCGAGGGACCCGACTCGGCGATCGAGTACTTCCAGCCGATCGGCCAGCGCATCCAGACGTTCTTCCAGAGATCCGTCGATAGCGGGCTAACGATGCCACGTGTCTAGAGTTGGCGCATGGAAGGCTTCCGCTTCTTTACCGAAGTGCAGGTTCGCTTCGCCGAGACGGATGCCCAGGGAATCGCCCACCACGCCGTCTACCTCGTGTGGTTCGAGGTTGCCCGCATCGCCTACCTCGCGCGCTTCGACGGCGGCTACCCCGGCTTACAGCGCCAGGGAATCGAGGCACTGACGATCGAGACGCACGTGCGCTACCGCGAGGCGGTCCGCTTCGACGACAGGCTCGCCATCCATGCGCGCTGCGGAGACGTGCGCGGTGCGCGCTTTCGCTTCGAGTACGCGGTCGAGCATGCCGGCCGGCTCGTCGCGAGCGGCTGGACGGGGCATGCATGTGTCGACGCACGCACCTTCCGCCCGACGCGGATGCCCGCGTGGCTGACGGAAGCCGTGACTAGGGCTGAGGCGCCGGAGGGGTAACCGGCGGCGCGGGTGGCGCAGATGGCGCGAGCGAGTCGGGGTTTGCGCCGGTAGTCGTCGTGGCCGGCGGCGTGGTCTCGGTCTTCCCTGTCCCGGCCGCCGGCGGCTCGGGCTTCGGCTCGGGCCTCGGCTTCGTTCCGACGCGACTGACCGTGTACTCGCCCCGATAGTACGAAGACCAGGAGTCGTCGTGGAGGAGCTTCCCGCTCTTCGTATAGACGAGGCGCCGCACGCTGGTGGAGCGAGGCGGCGAGCCGTACTCCTCGACGACCGTCTCACCCGCATAGAGCTCGGGGTCCGAGATCCGCTTCTCCGGCACCGACCCTGTCGTGACGAGCGGCGCGGTCTCACTCTCGACGCGGCGCCCGGTCGGGGTCCCGTAGAGGTTGACGGTGAGCGACGAGGAACCGACGAACGTGCGTAGCAGGAGCCATCGCGGCGTGTCGTTGACGAAGCGCAAGTCCAGGTCGGGATAGTTCACCGTCGCATCTCTGGCGAGCGGATAGTGATCGATGTAGAGCGCGTGGTTCGTCCGGGCCGTGATCTTCAGGCCGGCCTCGTAGGCGGCGTTGAACACGGTGGTGGACACCTGGCAGACGCCGCCGCCCAGGCCCGTCTGGAGCTCGCCGTTGATGATCACGGGCGCGTCGAGAAACCCTTTCTCGGTCGTGCGCTCGCCCGTCGTCTCGTTGAACGAGAACGTACTCCCCGGCGCGATGAGGGTGCGGTCGATCAAGCGCGCGACGAGTTGCACGTTGTGGATCCTGTTCGGCTCGCCGCCGTAGATCGTCCCGTAGGTACCCACGAGCCCGGTGATCCCCATCGCCCTCGCCTCGGCGGTCGTGCGGGAGGGAGATTTCGTTCGGACGGTCACCTGGGCTACACGCTCGTCCGGCGAGAGCACCGCCGCGAGCAGCGCCTTCTTCGTCCGGGCGAGGTCGACCACGAGGCCCTCCTGCGCCGGAACGACGCGGATCCCAGTGCTCGTGACGGCGAAGTCGGCGTTCCGCGGCAGATGGCCAACGCGGCGGGCGAAGCGGCCAAGATAGGCCTCGGCACCCGGGCCGCCGATTCCAAGCGACCGACCGCCGTTTCGCGGCAGGTCGAGGAGGCCGGCAATCCGCCAGCGCGGGACGCGCCAGCGCGTCGTGTCGAGCGCGAGCTTGACGGGCTTGGAGAGGGCCGTTCGGGCCTGTTCGGCGGCCGGGGCAAGGTCGCTCGCCGTCACGGTCGGCGCGTCGACGCGGACGGGAAGCCCCACGGGCGTGCGGGTGAATGCCGCGAGCGCGCGGACGATCACGCCCGCCGCAGCCTGGCGGTCGAGCAGCCGCCCGGTTCGAGCGGGCACCACCAACGGGTCGAGACCGCGTAGCTTGACCGCCGCCTCGCGGTGCGGGCGGTCGAGCGTTTCTGCGATCTGCTTCAGCTTCAGCTCGAGCGCGGTGTCGTAGACCCGCGTCGGAGGAGCGAGATCGGTCCCGAAGACCCGCATGCCGATCCGGCGCAAACCACGGACGGGCCGAAAGCCGTCACCGTCCCGGCGAGCGGCCTGGACGGCGGCCGCCCAGTCGACAGTCAGCCCGAGCCGGCTGGGGCGAATCTCCCACTTCTGCTCGCCGGCAGTGAAGACGACGGGCACGTTCTGGAGACGCTCAGCGCGTCGTTGGAGCAATCGACGGGCCTCGTTTGCCGTCAGCCCCCCGACGTCGACACCGGCGATGTGCACGCCGGCCGCGAGCCGCGCCGACGAGCCGGCGAAGCTCACGCCCAGAAGCAGGCCGAGCGCAGCCAGCAATACCACGGCGGCGACGGCCCGCCGGACGACGTGTCGTGTGGCGGATCCCTTGCGGCGACGTAGCCTGACCCCAGGGGCGGTGGCCTCGGCTCTCAAGGACTTGATCCTACCCGGCTACGAAGTCGCCGTAACGCCCCGAACAGGGCTCCAAACGAAACGCTTACAGAACGGCTCAGGTCTCCCGCGGGAGGAAGATCTCGCGGGCGATGACGAGGCGCTGGATCTGCGAAGTGCCTTCATAGATCTGGAACAGCTTCGCATCTCGCATTAGCTTCTCGACGGGATACTCCTTCATGTAGCCGTAGCCGCCGAAGATCTGTACGGCGTCGGTCGTCACCTTCATTGCCGTGTCGGCGGCGAACCGCTTGGCGTACGCGGATTGCAGCGTGGCCCGCCGGCCCTGATCCAGGAGCCACGCAGCCTGCCAGGTGAGCAGGCGCGCCGCCTCGATCTCGGCCGCCATGTCGGCGATGAGGAAGTTCACGCCCTGGTTCATCGCGATGGGCTGACCGAACTGAACCCGTTCTCGCGCGTAGGCGACGGCGTGCTCGAACGCCGCTCGCGCCACACCGACGGCGCCCGCCGCAGTGCCCGGCCGGGTGTGGTCGAGCGTCCTCATCGCGATCTTGAACCCTTCACCTTCTCGCCCAAGGAGATTCTCCGCGGGTATGCGAACGTCGGCGAATGCGATAGCCGAGGTCTCGCTGGCGCGCTGCCCCATCTTGTCCAGATGCTTCTCGACGGTCACGCCGTCGGCGTCGGCAGGAACGATGAAGGCCGAGATGCCCCGCTGGCCCAGGCTCCGGTCCGTACTGGCGAAGACGACGAGAGCCGCGGCGTGCCCAGCGTTCGTGATGAACATCTTCGAGCCGTTCATGATGTAGTCATCGCCCTGCCGAGTCGCCGTGGTCTGCATCCCGGCAACATCCGAGCCCGCGTTTGGCTCGGTGAGCGCGAACGCGTACAGGAGCGGCGCGTCGATCAGCGGCCTGATCCAGCGGTCCTTCTGCTCCTCCGTACCGGAGAGCAGGATCGGCGCGGGTCCGAGCGTGCTCGCCATGATCGAGGTCGCGATTCCCGAGCAGCCCCAGGAGAGCTCCTCCGCGATAAGCATCCCGTCGAAAGCGGAGAGTCCGGCGCCGCCGTACTCCTCGGGCACATGCGGGTTCATCAACCCGATCGCGTGCGCCTTGTCGATCAAGTCGGCCGGGTGAGTCGAGCTCGCGTCATAGGCGGCCGCCCTGGGACGGATCTCCCGCTCCGCGAACTCGTGCGCCAGGTCTTGAAGAGCGCTTTGCTCCTCGCTCAGGGCGAAGGAGATACCGGCGGACATGCCGCTCGACCCGGAGGCGAGCACGGTTTCGATCATGCCTTTCCCCCGAGCTTTCTCTAGAGGATGGCGAGCATCGAGCGAACGGGGCCGAGCAGCACGCCTCCACCATAGTTTGATTGACTGATCAGTCAAGCGTATACGCACGGTTTTGCGCCTGCAAGGCTTCTTAAACCTTTCCTTACTTGAGCCTCGGTTCACCCGTAGACTGCGCGGCGATGGACTTCGAGCTGACGGCAGAGCAGCGACTGATCCAGGACACCGTGCGCGAGTTCGTCGAGGAGCGCGTGCTCCCGAACGCCGTCCAGAACGACATCGACCACCACCTCGACCTGTCGGTCATCGAGGGCATGGCGGAGCTCGGACTCCTGGGCATCGTCGTTCCGGAGGAGTACGGCGGTGCCGAGCTCGACTTCGTGGCCGAGGCGTTGGCATGCGAGGAGATCGAGCGCGGAGAGGCTGCCTTTCGCACGCTGATCTCCGTTCACGTCGGTCTCAATTCACTCGCCCTCCTGCGCTACGGAACGGAAGAGCAGAAGCAGCGATACCTGGTTCCGCAGGCAAAGGGGGACGCGCTCGCGTGCTTCGGTCTCACCGAGCCCGCCGCTGGCTCGGATGTTGCCGCCATGCGTAGCACGGCAACTCGCCGCGGTGACGTCTACGTGCTAAACGGCCAGAAAAACTGGATCTCCTACGCAACGGTCGCCGACCATCAGCTCGTGTTCGCGAAGACGGACCCCGGCGCGAAACACAAGGGGATCTCCGCGTTCATCGTCGAGCGGGAATGGCCGGGCGTCTCCACTCGTGAGCTCGAGCACAAGCTGGGGATCTGGGCGGGATCGACCGGAGAGCTCTTCTTCGAGAACGTGGAGATCCCCGTCGAGAATCTGCTGGGCGAGGAGGGCCAGGGCTTCGAGATCGCGATGTACGGCCTCGACCAGGGCCGCTTCACGGTTGCAGCCGGCGCGTGCGGCGTTATTCGGGCTTGCCTCGAGCGCTCGGTCGAGTACGCGCGCGAGCGCGAGACGTTCGGGAAGCCGATCGGTCGCTACCAGTTCGTCCAGGACATGATCGCCGAGATGGTGCTCGGCTACGAGACGTCCAAGCTCCTCGTCATGCAGGCCGCCTGGCTCAAGAACGAAGGGCAGCGAAACACCCGCGAGACCTCGCTCGCCAAGTGGCATGCGACCGAGTCGGCCTTCCGGGCCGCCCATCTCGCCCTCCAGGTGCACGGCGCCTACGGGTACTCGGCCGAGTACGGAGTCGAGCGTTATTTCCGGAACGCGCGCGCTCCCATCATCTACGAGGGGACGACCCAGGTGCACAAGATGATGCAGGCCGAGCACGCACTCGGCTATCGGAATCTCAACGGCCGTAAGGGCAATGTCTCGCCGCTGGCCTCCTGGGCGCCGGCCCTGGCGGCGCGCGCCGCCGAGCGCGCTCTTGTGACCGGCGCCTGACGAGCCCCGCTCGGCGGGGCCGCGCGCCCTGTCAGGCGGCGGTGAGCAGGCCGCCTATCGATACGAACGGGCTTGCCCGCGCCACGAAGGCGTGTATTGCCCTCTGGCGATTGCGGGGTCGGTTGCGAACTGCTCCTGGAGCCATGCCGCGGTGAGGAACTCGGGCGGCGGACTGAGACCGGCCGTGGCGCGGTAGCTGCTCCAGGGCCAGGCAGTAGGCATGACAGCGCCAGCCGAGCGCCTCTCGGGTTTGTTTCACAAGCAGGCGAATCGATCGCGAGCACCCTGATAACACGGCGACCCGCCCGTCGCCGCCCAGTTTCTCTCAGTGCGGCCGCGGTAATCCCAGCGCCGCCGGCACTGCGTAGAGATCCGGCAGCCGGTCGCCCACATCCGGGTAGCGGTTCTCGCGGTCGATCAGGAACGCGCGCATCCCCAGCGCTCTTGCACCTTCGATGTCGTCCTGGAGCGAGTCCCCGATCATCACCGCATCCTCTGGCTCGACGCCGAGGCGCTCCAGGACGGCGCGGAAGATGGTCGGATGCGGCTTGGTCCAGCCGTGCGCACGCGAGCCGAGGGCGACGTCGACCTCGAGCGCGTGATCGCTGACGAACTGGTCGAGATCGCGAGCGCCGTTCGAGACGAGTCCGATCTTGACCCCCAGCCGGCGAAGCTCCTCGAGCACCGGGAGGGCGTCCTCGTAGAGATCGAAGTTCTCGGAGCGCTCCCATCCCTTCTCGACCTCGACCGCGCATTCGCGCGCTGCCTCCGAGTCGCCGCCCATGCCCCGTATCACCTGCTCGGCGAACGCGTACCAGATCTCCTCGTCGTGCTCGAGCTCAGGGTGACGCTGCAGGGTGTCGAGCGCGGCCGCGCGAGCTTCCTCGTAGCGCTCGGGGTCGAGCTCGAGCCCGTGGCGTCCACCGATCCTGACGTATCCCTCGGCGCCGAGCTCGGGGCCGGGCCGAGCGAGGGTGAAGTCCACGTCGAAGAGGACGGCCTTGACGGTCATGCCGGTGCGGGCCACCGGTAC
>JACCTQ010000146.1 GCA_013812265.1 Actinomycetota bacterium | reverse complement strand
GCGGCTGTACGCTCGAGGCTGCGGAGGACGTCTGCGAGGCCGACCTGGACGTGCTGCAGTCGCTCGTCGACAAGAGCCTGGTGCGCGTGCGCGAGGGCGAGCGCTTTTGGATGCTGGAGACGGTTCGTGAGTACGCGGCCGAGCACCTCGAGTCGTCCGGCGAGGCTGAGGAGCTGCGCAGCCGCCACGCCGGGCACTTCCTGGCGCTGGCCGAGGAGGCGGACCCGCATCTTCGCAAGGCCGCTCTCGGAGGCGGTGGCGACGAATGGCTCGAGCGGCTCGAGCGCGAGCACGACAACGTCCGGGCCGCGCTCGACCGGCTGCAGGGGACCGGCGACACGCAGGTTGTGCTGGCCATGGCAGCGGCGCTGGCGGAGTTCTGGTACCTCAAGGATCACTTCGCGGAGGGCCGGCGCCGGCTGGAGGGCGCCCTGGCGTCGGACGAGCGCCCGACCGCCGCCCTCGCCAAGGCGCTCGTGGGAGCCGCCGACTTTGCGGCGGTAACGGGAGATGCGGCGACGTCGCGGAGCCGGGCGGAGCATGCGCTCGCACTGAATCGCGCACTCGCCGACACACGCGGCACCGCCGACGCGCTCTGGAGGCTCGGAGGCGTGCTCGCCGAGAGCGAGGACAAAGCCGCTGCGGAGCCGCTCCTGAGGGAGAGCGTGGCCCTCTTCAGCGAGGTCGGCGACGACTCCGTGCTCGGCGCGATGCGAACCCTTGCGCACGTTTACCTGCAGCGCGACGATCGCGAACACGCCCGGCCGCTGTACGAGGAGATCCTGAGCCGAGCGCGCGCGCTGCACAACGAGCTTTACGAAGCAATCGCACTGGGAGCGCTGGCCATGGTCGCCGTCGAGGACGGCCGGGTGACGGATGCGCTGTCGTTGTTGAAGCAGAACATGCCGATCTATCGACGGCTGGGGAACACGTTCCTGCTGACCGAGAACTTCTGCCGCACCGCGTACGCGCTCGCGGCCGCCGGCGACCTGGTGACGTCAGTCCGACTGATCGCATGCTGCGACGCCGTGTCCGAGGAAATAGGTGCCAGCCAACCCTGGGTCGCGAAGCAGAACGCCGAGACGCTCGCTCGCGCCCGTGAGCAGCTCGACGAGGCGCGCTTTGCCGAGGCATGGGACGAAGGCAAACGCCTCACCGCCGACGAGACCGTCGACCTCGCGCTCGAGTCGCTCGAGATTGCCGCGTCGATTCACGTGCAGACAACCAAATGACGAGAATCTCAGCATGAGCGCGCAGACCTGGCACTACGGCGTCGTCGCGCGCTGGTGGGCGCAGTTCAACCTCGACGGCGGCGACGAGCTGGAGTGGTTCAGGCGGTTCATCGAGCCCGGGCAGCCTGCCCTGGACGCCGCGTGTGGTACGGGCCGTCTGCTCGTTCCGTACCTGCACGCGGGGCTCGACGTCGACGGCTGCGACATCTCACCCGACATGCTCGAGCTTTGCCGGGAGCGCGCGGTGCGCGAAGGACTCCCGGCACCGAACCTCTATGCGCAGGCAATGCACGAGCTCGAACTGCCGCGTCGCTACCGGACGATCGTCGTGTGTGGCGGGTTCGGGCTCGGCGGTGACCGTGACCAGGACCAGGAGGGCTTGCGCCGCCTCTACGAGCACCTCGAGCCCGGCGGCACCTTCGTGATGGACAACGAGGTGCCGTACTCGAACGCGAAGAGCTGGCGCTACTGGACCCGCGAAGGCCGGACGGAGCTGCCGCTGCCCTGGCCAGGCCCGGGTGAACGTCGGCCCGGCTCCGACGGCGCCGAGTACGAGCTGCGCTCGCGTCTCGTGGACGTCGATCCGCTCACACAGCTCGTGACGGTCGAGATGCGCGGGTTGATGTGGCGCCGGGGTGAGCTCGTCGCCGACGAGCAGCACGTGTTGAAGATGACGGTCTACTTCGCGGACGAGGTGCGCCTGATGCTGGAACGGGCAGGCTTCACCGACATCGATGTGCACGGTGCGTACCGCGACGAGCCGCCGACGCGGGACGACGACTTCGTCGTGTTCGTCGCTCGAAAATGAGTCGGACATAACCTAACCGCACGTAGGCTCGGAGGCATGGATGCGCGCATACAGGCCTATCTCCGCCGAGCCGCCGCCCGGGGCCGCGCGACCGAGCGCATCGGCCCCTTCCTCGCCACGTTCGACAGCGCAAGCGACAACCCGTTCTTGAACTACGCGATCCCCGACGACGGTGCGCGACCGTCCGCTGCCGATGTGCAAGCGCTGGAGGAGGCGTACGCGGGTCGAGGCCTCCGGCCGCGGCTCGAGTACCTGCCCGGCGCGGCGCCGGGGGTGGAGGCTGCCCTGCGCGCAGCCGGCTTCGCGCCCGAAGGCCTGCTGCCGCTCATGACTCGCCCGAGTGACCGGGTCGTCGACCCGCCCCGCCCCGAGGGCGTCGAGCTCCTGACGCCGCGGACGGACGAGGAGCTCCTGGGCGCGACGGCCGCGCAGTCCGACGCATTCGGCGGCCCTCCGCTCACGCCCGCGGAGGCGGAGCGGCTGCGGACGACGATCTCCTCGGGCGGGATCGCCGTCGCGGC
Source organism: Actinomycetota bacterium (assembly GCA_013812265.1). GTDB lineage: Bacteria > Actinomycetota > Thermoleophilia > Gaiellales > Gaiellaceae > JACCTQ01. Next base: position 417 of record JACCTQ010000146.1, on the reverse strand, counting down.
GCGTGAGCTCGCGACCGGGACGATCGTGGGCGCGGGCGTCTGCACGCCCCCGGCCGATGCGGTCACGGAGCTCGCCGGCATCGGCGTGCGGGCCGAGTACCGCCGTCGCGGGATCGCCGGAGCCATCACAGCGCGGCTCGCCGAGGAAGCATTTGCAGGAGGTGTGAACACGGCGTTTCTTACGCCGGGCAACGAAGGAGCGGGCCGGGTCTACGAGCGCGCGGGCTTCGAGCCGACGTCCCTCATGCTGCACATCTCCCGTGCCTGACGGGGAGAATAGGTAGCGCAGATGGGCCGTGCAGGACTCGAACCTGCGACCTTGGGATTAAAAGTCCCCTGCTCTACCAGCTGAGCTAACGGCCCTGGATCGAGTATAGGAGCGGCGTCGTGGCCCGCCGCGCTAGCCTGGTTCGCCGT
>JACCTQ010000142.1 GCA_013812265.1 Actinomycetota bacterium | reverse complement strand
CAGCGTGATGCTCTGAAAGCCCACGGGCGGGGCGATCGGCGTGTTGGGTGCTGGATTGCTGGCCACGGGTGTTCCGCCTGCCGACCCGTTGGCGATGGTCGTGGCGCCGGTGATACCCGCCGGCGTTGCGGTGCAGGTGCTCTGGACACTGTCCGCCGTGAAGCCTGTGAGACCCGTCGCCCCGACGATCGCGACGTTCTCGACCGTCGCGGTGCTCGTCGCACCGGCGAGATCGCCGGGAGCCGACTCCACACCCTGCGTGGATACCACGGTCGTGCCGGAGCTGAACACTCCCGGCACCGTGATTCCCGGGTCGGTGGCCGTGACCGGGCCCCCGCCGGTCGCAGGCAGAACCACGAGCGGTGTCGGTGACGTGGTGACGGTCCCGGTCAGCTGCCGACCGAAGGCTTGACCTCCCACCGACGATACGTGTGCTGCGAGTGCGGAGGGACCGGCGACGAGCCCCAGCGCAAGAACGGCCAGCAGCGTCGTCTCCTCTTCCTCGGAGGCGCTTTTCCGCGCCTGCTTTGCCGTTGATCCGGATCGACCAAGTCGACCGATCAGTCGTTAGCGAACCGTAGCGGCGCTCGAAAAGATCGAATGCTGTCCCGCACCGGACGGGGGACAAATGCATGAGACCATCCGCTGCACGGGGGACGGACCGGGCATACAAGCCCCCTGTCCAGCCGTCAGTACGCCCTCTTGCAACGCCAAACGACGTCCGGCCCGCTCGAGAGCGGGCCGGACGCGAGACCCCGATGCGAGGAGGGGCTGGCTAGGCGGCGAACGGTCGCGTGGCCGCGAGCCAGCTGCGAGAGCCGTCGAGCTCCACTTCCTGCAGCCAGTACCTCACCTTGGCGGAACGCTGCTTCTTCTTCAGCGAGCGATCCAGGAACGAGTACGAATGGCCGGTGGACGCGTTGGCGCTCGAGATGAGCGAGCGATTGACCTTGGTCCGCTTGGCGCCCTGCTGGCGGTAGATGTTGAACCCCAGCGTGTCCACCTCGGAGGCCGTCTTCCACCTGAGGAGGACGCCCTTCTTGGACGGCGTGGCCCGGAAGGAGCGGAGCTGCACGGCCAGGTTCGAACCGACCGTGTCGCCGGCCACCTGGCACATCGACTGGGCGATGATGATCGACTCGCCTAGCACTGTCGTGATGTGGAGCGCGTTGACGGTGATGCTCGTGAAGCCGTTCATGTTCACGACAAGCTGCTCGTTGACGACGACGGTCGCGACGCCCGGGATGTCGATCGTCGTGTTCGGCGCCGTCGCAGTGACGGCTACACCGGCAACCGTTGCGTTGGTCAGCGTCGTTGCACCGGTCGACCCGCTCTCATTGGAGGTGCACGACGACACGACGAGGTCGGCAGTGGCGATCGTCGGCACGAGGACGGAGGCGACGCTGGCGCTGCTCGTCGCGAAACCGCCGGCACCGATCAGGCCCTGTGTGCTCGTGTTGACTGCCCCCGCCGTGATGACACTCGACGTAACGCTCGCAGCGTTGGCGGTGAACGGGCCCCCGCCAGCCGCGGGCAGGACAACCTGAGCGATGGGACCGACCGACACGGGACCTGTTGCGACAACGCCGGTCGCGCCCCCGCCCACCGTGCTCACGATGGCGGACGCGGGCGCCGCGGCTCCGAGCACCCCTACCGCGAGGACCGCGGAGAGAGCCCAGAACCTTCCGCGGAATTTCTTCCGTGGAGTTGTACCCATGATTGTTTCTCCTCTCTCGTAGCCCCAGCGGTTAGGTGCCGGGCGCCTGGGGCCTGCGCGCCCGATGAAGTTCTTCTCAGCCGCAGAGCACCCGAGCCTTAGATCGGGCGCGACGACGCTGCAACTGATCGGGAAGATCCGGCGACTGCGTCCTGGTGGGCGCCCCGCCGACGAAGGCAGCGAGTTACCCGTGCCCAGGCCGGCAGGCAATCGCCGGAGGGTGGGGTGACATCCCCCATTCGGGGAAGAAAACTCGCCTCGATCATGATTGTCCTCTACTTGGGGGTTGACGAAACTGCCGCTCTTATATAGCGCGGGCCGCAGGTTCCGGCAAGAGCCCTAACGTTCTCCTAACAAATAGAAGGTGATCGATTTCGCTGCTACGACGCCGTTTTTCAGCGTGGCAGATCGGCGAACGCGCGGTAAAGCTGTCGTGAAGTCTCCACGCCCAGTGAGAAATATTCGATCAGCATGCGCTCGTTCGGAGAATGAACGTTGCTTTCGAGCAGGCCGAAACCCGTGAGAACGGCGGGGATGCCATTGTCCGCGAGAGCCGCCATGATGGGCAGCGTCCCGCCCGAGCGCACGAGCAGCGGGCGCCTGCCCACTGCCCGTTCGAACGCATCCGCTGCCAGACGAAGGGCCGGCGCTCCTGGAGCCACGAGCCCCGGTGGCGCCCAGGAATCGCGGACCAGATCGAGCTCGGCCCCGCGCGGCGCGGCTTCGTGGAGCAGCCGCTCGGCTGCTCGGCCGATCGTGTCCACGTCCTGTCCGGGGGCGAGGCGAATGGTGAAGTTGGCCTGGGCGCCTACGGGAACCGTCGTGTTGCGAAGGCCCGGCTTGCCACCCAGGATGCCGTTCACGTCCACGGAGGGCTCGGCCGTCGTCCGTAGGTGGAACTCTTGGGCTGCTCGCTCATCGTGCGGGATCGCGCCCATGTCCGCGAGCATCTCCTCCCCGCTCCGCAGCTCGGCCCAGGCCTTACGCTCGTCGTCCGTGAGCGGCGCGAGTCCCTCGCGCAACGGCTCCGGCAGACGGCCACCGCGCGGGAGGATTCCGCCCATGGTCTGCATGAGAGCGTGGACGGCGTTCATCGCTGCGTTGCCGTACAGGCCGGAGTGTAGATCCCGCTCGCCGGTGGTGACTCGGAGCACATACGAGAGAAGACCCCTCGTGGCCACCCCGAACGTGGGCAGGCCCCGCCGCTCCATGGTGCTGTCGAAGATCAGACAGGCATCCGCGCCTCGCTCGTCCTGCTCGAGGAAGTCGACGATCGAGTGGCCCCCGATCTCCTCCTCCCCATCGCAGACAACGCGAACGTTGACTGGGAGCGTTCCGTCCGCCGCGAGCAGCTGGGCCGCCTTCAACAGCAAGTAGAGCTGTCCTTTGTCGTCCGCAACTCCGCGCGCATACAGCCACTCACCGCGAACGCTGGGCTCGAAAGGAGGGCTTTCCCACTGTTCGAGCGGAGCAGGGGGCTGCACGTCGAAGTGCCCGTACACGAGCACGGTAGGTGCCGAATCGGCAGCGTTGGAGGCACGGATCTCGCCCACCGCGAGCGGCTGTGCCGAGGTCGGCAGGAGCTCCGCCTCGCCACCAGCGCGCCGGACGAACTCGCAGACCCATTCGCCCGCGCGCCGAACATCGGCCGCGTAGGCGGGATCAGCGCTCACGCTCGGAATGCGCAGGAACTCCGAAACCTCCTCGAGCCAGGCGGGGTCCATTGCGCAAGTCTTACCACGAGTGAAAACCACTCTCTCTCGTTAGATGATCGGCCGACCGAAATAGCGCCGTGCCAGGCCGCCCAGAGCGTCAACCCGAATCCAACCGTTCACATGCTAGGCGACGTTGCGGAGCTTCTGAGCCTCGGCCAGCGCGCCGAGCTTCTTCAGGGTGTGGCTCTCGATCTGCCGCACGCGCTCGCGGGTGACGTTGAAGGCCTGGCCCACCTCGTCGAGCGTCCGTGGGGATTGGCCGTCAAGGCCATAGCGCAGCTCGAGCACCTGACGCTCGCGCGGGGTCAGCATGCCGAGGAGCTCGTTCAGGGTCTCCTTGCGGAAAACGACCTCGGCCGCCTCCTCCGGAAGCGGTGCCGACTCGTCCTGCAGGAAGTGTCCGAACTCTGACTCGTCCTCGCTTCCGACGGGCTTCTCGAGCGAGACGGGTGTCTGGGCCGTTCGCCGGATCTGGGCGACCTCGTCCACCGACAGCTCGACGTCGATCGCGATCTCGGCGCCTGTCGGTTCCCGGGCAAGCTCGGCTCGGAGCTTTCGCTCGGAGCGGGAGATCCGGTTCAGCTTCTCCACGATGTGCACAGGCATCCGGATCGTGCGCGCCTTGTCGGCGAGAGCACGGGCGACCGCCTGTCGAATCCACCAGGTGGCGTAGGTCGAGAATTTGAAGCCCCTGCGGTAATCGAACTTCTCCGCCGCGCGAACGAGCCCGATCGTTCCTTCCTGAATCAGGTCGAGAAACGGAAGCCCCTGGTTGCGATACTTCTTCGCGATCGAGACGACGAGGCGGAGGTTCGCCTCCACCATGTGCTGCTTCGCCCGATGGTCGCCACGCTCGATGCGCTTCGCAAGCTCTACCTCCTGTGCGGCGGTGAGCAGCGGAACCTTGCCGATGTCCTTGAGAAAGAGCTGGAGCGCATCCGTTGCCACCTCGCGGGTCTCGGGCGCCTCGGCGACCAGCTGCTCTTCGCGCTGCTCGGGGGCCCCGGCATCGACAACCTCGATCTTGAGCTCTTCGAGCGCGTGGTAGAAGTCGTCTAGTTGCGACGGGTCGAGGTCGAGATCGTCGAGCCCCAGAGCGATCTCCTCGGCGCTCAGCACCCCCTCCCGGCGTCCGCTCTCGAGCAGGCCTTTCGCTTCGGGAATCTGGAGCACGTCCGGAACGAGCGTAGCGCGTCCCGTCTCTCCCGCGTTACCGTCCTTTGTGCCCGATCCGACCTCTGTCGCCTGCGCCATGGTCAAGCCTCCCGCGCGGGAACTCTTGCAGCTACAGCGGACGAGCGCCATAGGCCGAACGGCTCATTTTTCGGGACCGAAGGACCTATTGACGCCAGACAACGCCATCATGAGTCTAGACGTGCGACAAGCCGTTTCGCTTCCCGCGCGAGGCGAGAATTCGGATTCGCCTCGCCTGCCCGAGCTAGCTGGCGCTTCGCCGCCTCGCGCTGCCCGCTCCACAGAAGGAGCAGTCCGAGATGGAAGCGAACCGTGGCGGCCCGAGGAAAGCGGCGTGTGAGCGGGCCTAGCCGCGAGAAGGCCCGCGCGGGCCGTGCTTTGCGGAACCGGCCCACCGCAGCGGCGACCTGCGCATCCGCGCTGGAGGGGGCGATGCGCGCTGCCTCGGAGAAGGCCCGCTCGGCGGAGAGACGCCGGCCGAGCTGCTGGAGCGCCACGCCGTAGAGCATCTGCTCGCGGGGACCGCCGCCGCGAGCCGCACGTGCGAGCACCGAGAGCCGACGGTCAGCGGACAGCCGATCGTCCTTCGCACCAGCCGCAAAGCTCGGTGTAAAGATGGGCACCCAGGGGGCGAACCGGGGATGGAGCAGCCCCTCCGCACGAACGGCGGAGGCGGAGTCGGGCGCGGTACGTTCGGCTGAACGCCACGCCGCCCGGGCCTCGCGCGGACGGCCTTCGGCGGCCAAGGCGAGGCCGAGGTGGAGTCGAACGACCGCGCTCCTCGGATGCTCCACCGTCACCCGCTCGAGTCTCGCAACTGTCCCGCGAGGCCAGGACGCAAGCGCGGCTCCAACCTGGGCTTGCGCGCTTCCGTACCGCATGAAAATGCGGCGCGCCTCGGCTCTGCGCCCGTCGCCGTAGAGCGTCTCGGCCCGGCGAAGGGCGCGAGCGAGCGGGTCGGTGCGGACGCCGAGGTCCAGCGCCAGCGGCGGGGGGCGTTGAGAGCGCCAGGCGGCCGCGCCTGGCGGCGGCTCGTGCTCCACCCTCGTGAGGACCGTGGCGCCGACGGTCAGAGCCGAGGCGCAAGCGGCAACCACCGCAACGATCAGGGCGACGCGCATCCGGGGGG
>JACCTQ010000083.1 GCA_013812265.1 Actinomycetota bacterium | reverse complement strand
ACCAGCCGCTCCGCCGGCTCAGACCGCTCCAGCCCCGGTTCCACAAGTGACCGCTCCAGCTGCGGACACTCGTAACCTGCAGCCACAGGCTGCAGGCGGGGAGTCGTACGAGCCGATGAACGCCATGCGGCGCGGTATCGCCGACCACATGCGGCGGTCACTCGACACCTCCGCCCACGTCACGAGCGCGATCGAGGTCGACATGTCGAAGGTCGTGGCGATCCGCGAGAAGCTGAAGAAGGAGTACCAGGCCGCTCACGGCGTGAACCCGACGTACCTGGCCTTCATCGCGCGCGCCACGGTCGAGACCCTCGCAGACTACCCGTGGGTGAACGGCGAGATCCGCGGCGATCAGATCGTGACGAGGAGCTTCGTGAACATCGGCTTCGCGGTGGAGCTAGCCGACGGCAAGGGCCTAATCGTGCCGGTGCTGAAGAATGTGGAGACGCTGAACCTGCTCGGGATCGCGAAAGGCGTCGCGGACCTCGCCCAGCAGGCCCGAGAGAAGAAGCTGCTCCCCGACGACGTTCAGGGCGGCACGTTCACGATCACGAACCCCGGCGGCTACGGAACGTTCCACGGGACGCCGGTCATCAGCCAACCCCAGGCAGCCATCCTCGGCACCTACGCGGTCGTCAAGCGGCCCTGGGTCGTCCAAGACGAGCTCGGCGGCGACGTCATCGCCATCCGCTCCATCATGAACCTCACCCTCACGTACGACCACCGCCTGGTGGACGGCGCACTCGCGGGCCGGTTCCTGCGGGACCTGCGCGAGCGCCTCCAGACCTGGGACGAGAGCGCGTACTAGGTGCCGACCCTGAGTGGAAGCTGTCTTTGTGGAGCCGTCCGCTTCGAGGTGAGCGAGCCGTTTCTCAGCGTGGCTCAGTGCCATTGCACCAACTGCAAGAAGATCTCCGGTGGAACGGGCACCGTGAACGGGCGCGTGCCGCGCGAAGCGATCCGAGTGCTCGCCGGCGACCAGTTGCTCCGAACCTTCCAACCGACGGAGGGGACGGCGAAGACGTTCTGCTCGGGGTGCGGCTCGAACCTGTTCGGTGGCGGCTGGCCGGCATCGAAGCAGGCAAGCGTCCGTCTCAGCGCGATCGACAGTCCCGTCGAGGACAAGCCGGAGTCTCACATCTTCGTTCGCTCCGCCGCGCCGTGGGAGACGCTCCCTGACGACGGCATCCCCCGCTACGAGGTCCGGCCCTCTTCGTAACCAAAGCGGGTGCGGACGGTACCCTCGAGACAGTGAGCCGGGGCGCGTACCTTCTCGATCTCCGCCAGCCGGTCCCGTATCGAGAGGCCTGGGACCTGCAGAGGTCGCTCGCAGCCGGCGTGTCGCAGGGTGCGATCCCGGACACCGTCGTGCTCCTGGAGCACACACCGGTGATCACGCTCGGACGGCGCACCGAACCGGGAGAGGTACATGTCCCGCCCGGGACGGAGGTCGACATCGTGGAAACGGATCGCGGCGGGAAGTCCACGTATCACGGCCCCGGGCAGCTCGTCTGCTACCCGATTCTCGACCTGCGCCGGCACGGCGAAGACGTCAAGAAGTACTGCCGCGACCTCGAGGAAGCCGTGATCCGCACGCTCGCGCGTGCCGAGCTGGATGGGACACGGATCGAAGGGCTCACGGGGATCTGGCTCCAGTCGCCGCCGCGCAAGATCGCCTCCATCGGCGTCCACATCTCCAGGTGGATCACGACGCACGGCTACGCGCTGAACGTCGACCTCGACCCGACCCCCTTCACGGAGTGGATCACCGCCTGCGGGCTCGAGGACACCGCTTTCACGACGATCGCGGGCGAGCTGGGACGACCTGTACCCGTCGACGAGCTTCGCGCACCGGCAGCTGCCGCGCTCGAGGAGGTCTTCGACCTCGCGCTCGAGGAGCTTCCGGCCCACGAGGGGCACGGGCTCTGGGATCAGCCACGCCACGGTTCGCTCGCGACTCGGTGACGGTCGACGTCGCATCCGTACCGCGGCCCGACTGGAGCCCGCTGCCGTACGAGGGGTGCGTGGGAGTCGAGAGTCGAGTGCTCGTGCGGGAGGACGACTTCTTCCTCGCCATGCTGCGGTTTCAGCCCGAGGGCACGATCCACGAGCATCCCGGGCCGAGCGACACGATCGTCGTCTGCATCGACGGCGAGGGGATGACCTCGGTCGCCGGCGAGACCGCCCCGATCCGGTCCGGCGAGCGGGTGCTCTGGCCGAAGGGCGTTCCGCACCGCCTCTGGACGGAGGCGTCGACCATGACCACCCTCATGGTCGAACGACCCGGCAGGCCCGGGTAACGCGTACCGGCCTCTAGACTGGAGGATGATGCAAGACTCGCTGCCCGTCGCCGAGCGGCCGCGCCGGCCGGAATGGATGAAGGTTCGGGCGCCGAGCGCGAACAGCCGCTACTTCGACGTCAAGAAGCTGATCCACGGCGCGAGCCTGCACACGATCTGCGAGGAAGCCCGCTGCCCGAACATCTCGGAGTGCTGGGGGCGCGGCACTGCCACCTTCCAGATCCTGGGCGAAACGTGTACACGCGCGTGCCGCTACTGCTATGTGACCTCGGGCCGGCCCGAGCACCCGCCGGATCCGCTGGAGCCGCTTCGTCTGGCTCACACAGCCGCTCAGATGGGCCTGAGGCACGTCGTGGTCACCTCGGTCGACCGCGACGACGTGCCCGACCGCGGCGCCGGCCACTACGCGGCGACGATTCGTGCTTTGAAGGCAAAGCTCCCCGAGGCCTCCGTCGAAGTGCTGACGCCGGATTTCCTGGGGGTCGAGGAGCAGGCGCTCGAGATCGTGCTGGGCGCCCGCCCGGAGGTCTTCAACCACAACATCGAGACCGTCCGCAGGCTCCATCGCCGCATGCGCGGCGCGAAGGCGTCCTACGACGGCGCGCTCTGGCTGCTGGCGCGCGCGAAGGAGATCGCCGACTACCCGGTCATGACCAAGTCCGGCATCATCGTCGGCCTCGGCGAGACGAACGACGAAGTGGTCGAGACGATGCGGGACCTGCGCGCGAACGGCGTCGACGTCGTGACGATCGGCCAATACCTCCAGCCCTCTGCGAAGCACGCGCAGATCGACCGCTGGGTGCATCCTGACGAGTTTCGCTGGTTCCGGGAGCAGGGCGAGGCGCTCGGCTTCGGCTCGGTCTTCTCGGGGCCGCTCGTCCGCTCGAGCTATCGCGCCGACGAGCAGCGCCACGCCGCCGTGGCGGGGCGGCGTGCGGTCGCGTACTAAAACGAGAACGAGAAAGGCCGCCCGGAGGCGGCCCTTCTCACCAAGAGGAGTGCTGGAAGGTTACTCCGCGTACTCCGGACAGGACGGCGCCCTCGCGTCGTACAACTTCGACGTGTCGTGCAAGACCGCACGGAGCGCGTGCGCACGCCCCGGGCCGAAGCACTCGTCGTAGCCCGGAAGACCGATGTCGACCGCACTCGCTTGCAGATAGGCCTCGACGGTCTGGGGCGGAAGCACAACGTCGAGGTCGCGTCTGGGCGGCGTCGTGGGATCGTTGTCATAGTCCAGGTTCTTCTCCGCCACGACCTTTCCAAACTGACTGACTATCAACGCTGCGACGCCCGCGGCGTGCGGCGAGGCCATCGAGGTCCCCTGTATGCAGCCGTAGAGACCCCCCGGCAGCGTCGAGAGGATCGTCCTCCGGCAGTCGCCGGTCGTGCCGTTGCCGCCAGGGGCAGCAATGTCGGTCATGCCGGATCCGTAGTTCGAGTAGCGCGCCTTCTCGCTGAGACGCCCGAGTGACATGGTGCCGATGACACCCTGGGTCTCGGCCGGCACGACCTCACACTCGTTACTGATGGGTTGGCCACTGTCGTCCACCGGGTGAGCGAGATCCTGGTCCGAGTTTCCGAGCGCGGCGACCGGTGTCACTCCCTGGCTGCGGGCGTAGACGATCGCGCGCTCGACCGCGTGGCGGAATGTCCGCTGCACCGGGTCGCTCGAGCACTTGAACTCCGTCGACTGCTGGAACTCGTTGTCGTCGACGAAGAAGCTCATGTTGATGACCTCGAACTTCATGTCGCCCGAGTAGGTGATGCCGTCGACGGCGGCGCTCGCATAGCAGTACCCCGTCGCGTCGCAGACCTTCACGGGAATGATGGTGACACCGGGTGCGACGCCCACCATTCCCACCCCGTTGTCGTCCGCGGCAACGGTACCAGCGACGTGGGTCCCGTGGAACTGATTGTCCGTGCATGGATCCGGCGTGCCGACTCCTGGGTTACCAGGTGTTCCGTAACCGGGCTGCTCTTCACCGGGAAGACCGACCATCGCGTTCACGGAGTTGCGCCCACGCGCGCAATCAGCGTTCGGACTCAAGTCGGGATGTCGACCATCGAAGCCCGAGTCCAGAATGCCGACCTCGACGTCGGCTTTGCCCTTCTGAACCGAGTGCGCCCCGGTCCCGCAATACTGATACTCGGTCGTGCGGATAACACAGATCTGCTGCATGTCCCACTGCGCAGCTTCGAAGGGATCCTGTACCGCTGGCGGCTGTTGACAGTCGGCATCCGTGGGGTCGGGCGGACTCGGACACTTGCCGTCCGGGGGGCCGGCGGCGGTGGCCGAGGCCAGCTCGGCGTTGCTCGCGTAGGCCTTCCACCGATAATCCTCGCCCGCCTCGCTGACGAGTGGCGAGCTGCGAACGACCTCGTCGAAGAGAGGGTTCGGCGAATCGACGATCAGGACTCCGGTCTGGCGGCTGAGGTCGCTGACGACCGTTCCACCCGAGCTCGCCACGAGCGCGAGGGCGGCGTCGCGGGTTCCGGAGAGCGCGAAACCAGAATCCGTGGCGGTGCCGGACAAGACCACCAGATAACGCGTGGCCTCGCCGCCCGCGCCCGCGGTGCTCAACGGCATTGCGCCGAGCAGCGCTACGAGGAGCGCAGCGAAGATGAGGTAGTACCTGGAGCGTCGCGAGGTTCTCAAGTTTCTCCCTTTCGCTTGTGCTGGTTGACTTACTGAGGTCTCGCCACCGAAGGAACGAGACCGACGCGCGGCACCGACAAAGCCCGGCGCACTGAGCGAGACTCTTGTCCCTGCGAGGCGAACACGCAAGATCAGAAAAACGCACGCTTCCCATCAGAATTTGCCGCTAAATGATTTGACTCTCTAATCAACGGACCGCTGCGGCAGTTGACTGATTAGTCAGTCGCCCCGATTGACTCGTCAATCACCGCCCCTTTCGCGCCTCAGATACAAAATGCCTGCAAAATGGCCATTGCATTTGTGAACTTCGGCGGTATAAAGACCCTGTTCTGCGCGGTCGCAGACTTGATCCGAATCGGAAGGAGAAATTCATGCGTTTAAGAATGCGCGTCGTCGCTCTCGTCACTTTGATTGGGGCCCTTGTCACTCTGGGAGTGGCGGGCGGTGCTGCACTTCGTTCGGACGCCTCAGCCTCCGCCGGCGCCCAGTGTGCGCCTGGCTACGAGCTGCTGGCAACGAAGGAGGCGAGCGAGCGCCGGGCCGGGCTCCGCGAGTCCGAGACTCTCCTCGAGGAGGTCATGGCGGGTACAACCTGCATCGGGTCCAAGCACCCCGAGAAGCTCATCGAGCTGATCCTGCGTCAGGAGGGTCTGGAGACAGTCCGCAGCGCTCCGTACGACACGGTGGCCCCGGGCGCATACGCGAACGCGCTGAACCAGGCGAAGTCGAATCCCAAAGCCGGCAAGGTGAAGGGCACCGCGGGCAACTGGGAGCTGTACGGCCGCGGCCCGCTCCAGGTCGACCATCCCGACTACACGTCGGTGAACGGCCTGGGCCTCGTCGACAACATGGGCCGGCTCGACAGCCTCGAGTACGACGCGGCCACGGGACGCCTCTTCGCGGCCAAGGGCACGGGCGGCATTTGGGTGTCCGAGAACCTCGGCGACACGTGGCGCTCGATTGGTGACGGGCTGCCGAGCCAGATCGTCGGCGCCGTCGGCTACACCACCGCGAACGGCGGCACGGTGCTCGCCATCAGCGGCGACGGCACGTACGGCAGCGGCGGCTACACGGGTTACGGCGCCTTCTACAGCACGGACGTCGGCACGACGTGGCAGAAGGCGGCCGGCGTGCCGGACGGCGCGCTCGGCTTCGCCATCGAGACCGACCCCACGAATCCGAGCGAGGTCTACGCCGCGACCTCCAAGGGCCTCTTCCGGTCCACGGACGGCGGCCAGAGCTACGTCAACGTCAAGCTCCCCACGGGCGCGTGCGCCGGCGTGGAGGGCGGCGGCAGCTGCCAGCTCGCGAACATGGTCACCGACGTCGTCGTCCGCGGCGCGGGCGGCGTCAACGGTCAGGTCGAGCCAGGCACCGTCGCCGCGGTGGTCGGCTGGCGCGCCGGTCAGCGGAAGAACTCGGACGGCACCGTCCAGTCCCCGGCGAACGGCGTCTACCGGTCAGCGACGGGCGCGCCGGGCAGCTTCACGAAGCTCGCGGCGACCGGATTCGCGCTGCAGGATCGCATCGGACGCGTCGAGCTCGGTGAGACGACGGGCGCAGCGCAGGACAAGGATTACCTCTATGCGATCGTGCAGGACGCGGCGGCGCTGAACGGCCAGCTTGACGTCGTGGACGCCAGTGGTGTGCCCGACCCGCGCGGTGGCCAAGGCACGGTGCTGAACGGCATCTACGTGTCGAAGGACTTCGGCGCGACGTGGCTCGTGATGGCAGACGACAACGCCATCGCCAAGAACCCGGCTACGGGCTCGGCGCTCGTCGGCTACGGCCAGGCGACGGGGTCCGAGCCGGGCATCCAGGCCTGGTACAACGAATGGGTCGCGCCAGATCCCACGCGGCAGGACGGAAGCGGCGTGCCGACGCGTCTCGCGTTCGGGCTGGAGGAGGTCTGGCAGAACGAGATCGCCGCGCCGATGAGCGGGCCGACGACGTTCAAGGTGATCGGCCGGTACTTCGCGGGCGAGACCTGCATGTTCCTGTCGCTCGGTCTGCCCGAGTGCCCGACGAACCGTCCCCCGACCGTCAGCACGACGACGCACCCGGACCAGCAGGACGCACTCTGGATTCCGGACGGCTCGGGCGGCGCCACGCTCGCGGTCGGCAACGACGGCGGTTTCTACAAGCAGCACACGACTGCCGGCCAGGAGATGAACAACGGCCGCTGGGGCGACGGCAACCAGACGGGCTTCGCCACGCTCTTGCCGTACGACGTCGCGATGGCGAACGACGGCACTGTCTGGGCCGGCCTGCAGGACAACGGCCACATGAAGATCGACTCGCGCACACGCGAGCAGTTCGAGACCTTCGGCGGCGACGGCACCTTCGCCGAGGTCGATCCGGCCGACAGCGACATCGCGTACGAGGCGTACGTCTTCAACGCGATGAAGGTCTCCACCGACGGTGGCAGGTCGTGGAAGTCGATCGACCCGAAGGTCACGGGCGCCCGGTTCGTCAACCCGTTCGAGATGGATCCGACGGACGCGAGCCACCTCGTCACGGCAGGGAACGAGGTCGTCGAGACCACGTTCGGCCCCGAGACGACCGGCCCGTTCGACTCCGACCCCGCCAACAACAAGTCGTGGGTCAAGGTCTACGATCTCGGCACGGCGAGCAGACCGGGCGACGCGACCGCGACGCCCAGCCCAGCCGATCCAGGCAACAGCATGTCGGCGATCGACGTGATCGGCGACGCCACCTACGTCGGCTACTGCGGCGTCTGCGACATCCTCAACCAGGTCGCTCCGTTCCAGAGCGGCATCGCCACCAACGTCGGCGGCGCCGCGCCACCCAAGCGGATGAGCTCGGACGGCTGGCACATCGCGAAAGCACAGGGCCTGCCCGAGCGTTTCATCACATCGGTGCAGATCGACCCGACGGACGCGACGAAGAAGACCGTGTACGTGACGCTCGGCGGCTACAGCCGCCGCTGGGTGCCGCCGGGAACGCTGCAGGACAAGAGCACGGCGGTCGGCGAGGGTCACCTGTTCCGCTCGACGGACGGCGGCGAGACGTTCACAGATGTCTCGGGCACCCTGCCGGACGTCCCGGCGACCTGGGTCACCGTTCGCGGCAAGCAGCTCATCGTCGGCACCGACGTGGGCGTCTTCGCCACCGGCACGAAGGGCGGCACGACGTTCGCGTACCTGAACGGGCTGCCGGTGGTGCCGATCAGCACCATGAACCTCAAGCCGGACGATCCGAACCTGCTCGTGGTGGCCACATACGGCCGTGGCATCTGGACGTATTGCTTCGGCGAGCCGCTGCCGGGCACGACGGCGGGCTGTCCGATCACACCGAAGCCGCTGCCGGAGATGCCGACCCCGCGCGTGGGCACGACGCTCGCAGGCCCATTCGGGTTCGAGCTGACGGCCGAGGGCTGGACGACGACGACCACCGACGCGCTCGGCGTGACGACGTTCAAGCGCGGAGCGCCGGGAGCGGCCGGATCCGGCACGAGCTTCCAGGTCACGCCGTACACGGACCTCGTGACGACGACACTCGTCTCGCCCGCGATCAGCCACCCCGGCGGCTGGGCTTTCGTCGACTTCGAGAACCTCCGGAACACCGAGCCCGCGTTCGACTTCCTGCACGTGGAGTGGTCGTCGGACGGTCAGACGTGGAACTCGGCTCCGTGGGAGTGGTCTGGCGACGGCAACAAGTGGGTCCCCAACACCGGCTTCGACGGGATGAACCACGACTTCCCGCTCTTCTCGGTGGAGAAGGTCGCGCTCAAGCCGCCGGCAGGCACGCTCTACTTGCGCTTCCGGTTCTCCAGCGACGAGCTGGTCTCGTCTCCCGCGTACACCGGTGTCCACGTCGACAACGTGACGGTCAACCGGTAAGGATTCCGCTCAGCTGACCGCGCAGAGCGGAGTGACTGTGGCCGGGGTTTACCCGGCCACAGTCTTATAACCGGGGGAAACCATGTTTCCCCCGTTCATCCCCTTCTTCTTGGGCTCGGCGAGGCCGCACGCGTTGGGACTCCCGGCGGGCAAAGCCCGCTAGACACCGGATTGCCCGATGTGGTCGAGCGCGGCGGCGACCCCAGCTCCCTCCGGGTGATGAGGGCGCTCCAGGAAGCAGTTGAGACGCCCTAGGATTTGGACTGTGCGCAGCGTCTCTTTACAGCAGGGCGGGTGGCGGCACTTGCCCGCGCTCTTGATCTCCGTCGGCTTTCTCCTGCCGCTCGTCTTCATGCTCACCGGGTCGCTGCGGAAGGCTGGGCTGCC
>JACCTQ010000072.1 GCA_013812265.1 Actinomycetota bacterium | reverse complement strand
GGGCAAGCAACACACTACGACGACTTCAACATGCTTCCCCCCGGGGCCACCGCCCCCGCGGCGGGCATCTGCTTCGCACGCGGGGGCAATGCAGGCGCCTCCCGGCGTCGCGCACCGTCAGATCGACCCACGCGATCTCGCCGGGATTCCTCCCGCCTACACTCACCGTTCGCTCTCTCCCGTTGGGGTTTGCTCCGCGAGCCAGCGCTCGGCCTCCTCCGCAGACCGCAGCCGCACCACGCGCTTGCCGCCGCGCTCGAGCTCTCGGAACCGCTCCGGCCACTCCCGCCGGTGCTTGCGATGCGAGCGAATCGTCCACGCGAACAGCGAGTCGCGTGTCCATACCGCGTTCCGCCAGGTCTCGCGGTTCCCGTTCCAGAGCTCGATGTCGTCTCTGATCCTCTCGGTCGTTCGGCGCCAGAGCCGGGCGAGGTCGACCCGCAGCGGCATGTCGAGCCAGACGATCGTGCCGGCTCGCTCCACGACGAGGTCGCCGATCTTTCGCTCGTAGTTCCCGTCGACCACCCAGCCGTCTCCCGCAGTGGCCGCCTCCACCCGCGCTGAGAACTCCTCGTCACTTGCTTCCGCCCAATCGGGGCCGTGGCACAGCGCGTCGAGCTCCACATAGGGAACGGACAGGCGGCGCGCGAGCTCGCGGGCGACCGTCGTCTTGCCGGACCCGCTCGCACCCTTGACCACGACCTTCGGTCGCAACGCGTCTACGACACCGACGCCTGCAGCGCCGAGCCGGCCAGCTCGCGTCGCAGCTGCACGAACAGCGCCTCGAAAGCGAGGCCGGGCTGGATGTTGAACTCCTCGAATGACCGCCACGTCGCCCGAACGAGCTCCGCCCCGTTCTCGGCAGCGGCCATACGCTCCCGGATGCCGTCCTCCCTGAGCTCGGGGATGTGGTCGAAGTGCGTCACAGCCGTCTCCGCGCCCGCCGCGACCACGACGAGGTCCCGGTACCAGGCAGCGAGCTCGTCGAGCGCGAGCAGCAGCTCTTCCCGCTCGGCTCCGCGCTGGGCTCGCCGGACACGCTGCTCCCCTTCCCGAACGGTCAAATCCAGCTCCTCCAGCTCTTGTTCCGCCTTGGTTCGAGCCTCCGCGCCGCGCTCGGAAGCGCCGTCCAGTACGGCTTCGGCGGCGGCCCGCGGCTCGAACTCCGGGTCGGCGTACACGCTGCGCGCGACGGCGAGAAGCTTCCGGCGCCGGTCGGCGGCTCCCGGGTCGAGCAGCCGTTCCGCGCGGTCGAGTCTGCCGGCCGCCACGCGAGCGACCGCCTTCGCCTCTTCCTCGGACAAGCCGGACGCGCGAGCGACCACGGCTTCCCGGATTGCGCGCTCGCTGAGGCGTCGGAAGGGAACGAGCTGGCAGCGTGAGCGAATCGTCTCGGACAGCGGGCCGAGCTCGTTCGCGATCAGGATCACGACCGCGTACGGAGGCGGCTCCTCCAGGTCCTTGAGCAAAGCGTCGGCGGCCTCGTCGTTCATCAGCTCGGCGGCGACGATCAAGTAGACGCGCCGCTCGGCCTCGAAGGGACGCATGTGCAGATCACGCCGGAGCACGCGGATGTCGCCGATGCGGATCTGGTCGCCGAGCGGCTCGAGCACGTAGAGGTCGGGGTGGATCCCCCGCTCGACGCGATCCTGCTCCCCGAGCAAAGCGGCGGCGAAGGCGAGCGCCGCCCGCCGTTTGCCCACGCCGGCCGGGCCGTGGAAGAGGTACGCGTGGGCAGGATCGTCTCGGAGCGCGGCCTCGAGCAGCCGCTTGGCCTCGTCCTGCTCAGGAAGGCTGTCGAAGGGCTCCATGGATGAACTCCGCAATCTCTCGCCGCGGCCGCTCCGCGTCAACCTTGACGATGCGCTCGGGGAAGCGTTCGGCGAGCTCGCGGAACCCGCGATCGACGTCGCGCCTGAACTCGGGCGTCTCGCGCTCGATTCTGTCGCGGCCACCGCCCGCCCGGCGTAGGGCCTGGCTCGGGTCGAGCAGGAGGACGAAGGTGCGGTCCGGCAGGAGCCCGCGCACGGCGGCGAGATTCAGCTCCAGCACGGGCTCGACCCCGAGGCCTCGCGCGACCCCCTGGTACGCGAGCGACGAGTCGACGTAGCGGTCGCAGATGACGTCTGCCCCACGCTCGAGCGCCGGGCGTACGACAAGCTCTACGAGCTCCGCACGCGCCGCCGCGAAGAGCGCGGTCTCAGCCCACGCGGACATCTCTTTCCCGGCGAGGAGCAGCTCGCGGACGCGCTCGCCGAGCGGCGTTCCCCCGGGCTCTCGAGTCGCGACCACGTCCCGACCCTGCTCGCGCAGCCGCCGGCTCAACAGCTTGACCTGCGTCGTCTTGCCGGAGCCGTCGAGCCCCTCGAAGCTGATGAACATCGGCGGCGAAGATGCTACGCGGGAAGGAGGCCGGGGTGACGAGGCGAATCTCGTCTTCGCCGTGGAGCACTCGCTGAGCAGAGTCGAGACGCCGGTTGCCCCGTGGCGAACGGCGACGCTCGTAGCAAGCGCGATCGCCGCTCTGGAGCTCGTGGTTCTGGTCATCGCGGCCGTCGCTCTACTCGAGCAGCCCGTCCAGAAGGCGGCGAAGGCGCGCGTGTTCGCTCCGGTCAAGGTGACGAAGAGTCCCCCGATCGGCCCCACCCGCGGCGATGTCGCCCGCCTTTCGCGCGAACAGACGTCGGTCATCGTCCTGAACGGAAACGGCCGGACGGGCGCGGCGGCGACGGCGGCTGATCGCGTTCGCGCGCGCGGGTACAAGATTGGCACGGTCGGCAACGCCAAGCGAAGCGATTACTCGCGGACGCTCGTGATGTACCGCCGGGGACACCGCGGCGAGGCGGCACGTCTCGCGCGTGACCTGCGCATCAAGGTGATCGGGCCGCTCGACGGCATCAGCCGCCGGGATCTCTTCGGCGCGCACGTGGCTCTCGTCGTCGGCAATTAGCTGAGCGGAAGAGCTTGGCGAGACGGTTGGCGGACCTCGCCCGGGAGCCCTAAGGATCGAGTTGCGCATACGCCTCCCTCATCAGCCGCTCTAGTTCGGCGGTGATGGCGGCCCGAAGCTCGCCGTGCTCGTTGTCGTCGTATGCGAATTCGGGTGCGTTCCGAACCTCTTTGGGGTATCGCCAGACAGGCCCTCCGATCCTGTCAGGCGCTTCCCACTCGTACCGGGCATGAGCGTGGCCGTGGAGATGGTTCCATGAGTTGCCCAACACCTCGTAGTTGATCCGGTGGACACCACGGCCCCGCCCCTCGGTCAGCATGGCCTCTCCGAGAAGCAGGAGGTCGAAAAAGAACTGCCGACGCTGCGCCCACGGTAGATCCGTCGGATGATTTACGGACATGTCGTCCGTGAGCAGCAACGAGTATCCGGGGAGATGCTGGGTATCGCCGATTACCGCAAAGCCGCTTCGCATCCGTGCCATCACCTTGGGGTTCTCCCCGCGGAGCGCAGCTGCGATCGCGTGGTA
>JACCTQ010000060.1 GCA_013812265.1 Actinomycetota bacterium | reverse complement strand
TGCGGGAGCGAAAGCCAGACGTCCGCCCCATCAGCGCTGCTCGCCGCGCGCGCGCTGCCTCCATGGGCACGCGCGATGACGTCGACGATCGCGAGCCCGAGCCCTGCACCGGAGCCTGAGCGCGCTGCCTCGCCGCGGCTGAAGCGCTCAAACGCTCGTGGGAGATACGCCTCCGTGAACCCGGGACCCTCGTCGAGAACGTGCAGCTCGACCTGTCCTTCCTGCTCAGATGCACGGAGTACGATGGCGCCGCTTCCATGTCGAAGGGCGTTCTCGACCAGGTTCCCGAGTGCCTGCTCCGCGCGAAGCCGGTCCACGGAAAGATCGATCGGAGCCGTTTCGACCTCGAGCCGTCGCCCCACGGCGGCGGCTCTGCGGGCAAATCGCTCCTTGACGCTGCCGAGCAGCTCGCTCGCTGACAGAAGCTCTCGACGCACGGGCAGGTCGCCCTGATCCGAGCGCGCGAGAACGAGCAGGTCCTCGGCCAGCTGCGTGAGGCGCTCGGTTTCTTCGGCCGCCGAGCGCAGCGCCGCCTCGAGCTCTTCGACCGAGCGGGTGCGCTTGAGAGCGGGCTCGAACTCGGCCTTCATGAGGGCAAGTGGTGTGCGCAGCTCGTGGCTGGCGTCGGCGACGAAGCTCCGCTCGCGCGCCAGCGCGGTCTCGAGCCGCGCGAGCATCCCGTTCAGGGTCTCGCCCAGCCGGGCGATCTCGTCGCGTGCGGCCGGAACGGGGAGCCTCTTTCCCGGCTCGGAGGCGGAGATGGCCGCGGCCTGGCGGCGCATGGACTCGACCGGTCGAAGCGCCGCGGAGGCGAGCGCATAGCCGAGCAGCGACACGAGCCCGAGCGCTACCGGCCCGCCGACCGCGAACCCGGCGACAAGGTTGGCGAGCGTTTCTTCTCGCACCTCGCTCGACGCGCCGACGACCACGACGAGCCGCTCACCTCGGGCGACGATCGTGGTTGCGAGCAGGCGTACGGGATCATCGCCCCCCGGCCAGCCGCTCGCGATCGAGAGTCACCGTTCTCCGTGTAGCGTCGTCGATCTCGGTCGCCGAGAGCAGCGGACGGTCTCCGACCAGGGGGGTCGCGTCCACGACACGGCCCGCCGGATCCAGCACCTGAGGAAAGCGCTCGTCGGGCTCGACGAGCACGTCTCGTCCGAGCCGATCCAGGCTGGAATCCGCCTGTCGAACGAGCGCGGCGACGCTATCGGCCCGGGAGCGGAGACCATTGTCGAGCGTCTCGTCGAGCGCCGCCGCCAGGCGGAGGTAGACGAAGACACCGGCCGCCGCGAGCACCAGCGCCATGGCCGCGGCGAACGCAAGGGTCAGGCGAAGCCGGATCGGTAGCCGGGCCGACCAGCCGAGCGGCATCACGAGGGCAAGCCGCCGTCTCTGAGCAGACGATAGCCGGAGCCGCGCACGGTCTCGATCGAGCGAACCCCGAACGGCCGGTCGATCTTCACGCGCAGGTAGCGGATGTAGACGTCCATCACATTCGATCGGTTGTCGTAGTCGTAGCCCCACGCGTGCTCGAGCAAGTCGAAGCGAGATACGACCTGGCCCGCCCGACGCATCAGCGTCTGGAGCAGCGCGAACTCCTTCGCCGACAGGGCTATCTCCGTCTCGCCGCGCCAGACCACGTGCGTGGAGGGATCGAGGCGGAGGTCCCCGACCTCCAGCACGGGGGCCTGCTCGACAGGCCCGCGCCGCGCGAGCGCGCGCAAACGAGCCAGCAGCTCCGCGAAAGAGAAAGGCTTCGTCAGGTAGTCGTCCGCGCCCGTGTCGAGCCCCGTGACTCGATCCTCCACCCCGTCGCGCGCGGTGAGCATGAGGACGGGCGACCAGACACCGGCTTCGCGCATCCGGCGGCACACCTGAAAGCCGTCCAGCTCGGGAAGCATGACGTCGAGGACGACGGCGTCGTACTCCGTCGCGCTCGCCCTGACAGCTGCTGCCAGTCCATCCGAGACCACGTCCACGGCGTACCCCTCCTCCTGGAGGCCACGGCGCAGAAGTGCCGCCAGCTTGGGCTCGTCTTCGGCGACCAGAATTCGCATGCGAGCATTCTCGCGCCGCGGACCCGGGCGGGTCTCATTCGCGTCCGCCCTGTAGTCAACCCGCTGGTGATGAGACGGAGATGAGAGTCTTCCGCGGATCGAACTAGGAAAGCTCGATCCCGAGGCCGCGCAACCCGGCCGCTCCCTTGCGGTCACCAGCCCGGCCGCGGTCGTTCGGGCCTCGCTTCACCCAGCCCTGGGTGAGGACGGCGTCAGCCAGGGCGGCGCCCAGCGCCCCGGCCAGGTGTGGGCGCCGCTCGCTCCAGCGCCTTCTGTTCGACCAGCGTCTCTGTCAAGCCGACTCCGAGACGGCCCGCGAGGTGGTCGAAGCAGGTGCGGGCGGCGCGGATGGCAGCACCGCGTTCGGCCACGCGCAGCGACCGGACCCGAACCGGCTGTGCCAGCCGCGCGAGCGCCTCGAGCGCCTCCGCGATCGCTGGGGTGGCCAGCATGCCCGCGTTACTTCGGCGACACCGAAACGTTGGCGCCGCATCATGGTCCGGTGACCCCGAACCGAGACCGTGGCAGCAACCGACGCGGCGGAACAGGCGCTGCGACGTCGAGAGACGATTCTCGCCAGGGCGGCGGCGCTGGTCACCGTCGGCCTGTGGGCCTTAGGCGCCATCGCCTGCTTGCCGTTCGCGCCGAATCTGCTGGACGACCTGGCGGTGGCCCTACACGCCAGCATCGCCTGGGTCGTCTACCTCGGTGTCCTCCCGACCGCTCGCCTTCACCACCAGGGCCTACGCGCTCGCGCGAACCGACGCTGGACGTCTCGGCGCTACGACGTACCTCGTGCCACCCCTGTCGGTATTGCTCGCCTGGGTGCTCCTCGCCGAAGCCCCGCCTCGGCTGGCGTTGATCGGGGGGGCACTGTGCCTGGCCGGAGTCGCGCTCAGCCGGCGGGCGCGTGGTTCTGAGGAACGCAGCTGAGCCAGGTTCCGGCGCCGGCGTCAGCCGCGCGCCGAGTTAGTGGCTCTGAGCCACAAGTCAGGGCATCAGGCCGCGCGCCCTTCGCCGTCCGCAGTATCGGGCCTACGGGCCGCTTGTGGCTCAGAGCCACAAGCGGCGGTCTTAGGGCCGCACGGTCTCGCTCGGGGGTATGTCCCGTGCGGCATCGAACCGGCGCAGCCTGAGCGAGTTCGAGACCACGAAGACGGACGAGAACGCCATGGCAGCGCCGGCGATGAGGGGGTTCAGGAAACCGGCGGCCGCGAGCGGCAGCGCCGCGACGTTGTAGGCGAATGCCCAGAAGAGGTTGCCTTTGATCGTCGCGAGTGTCCGGCGCGCAAGACGGATCGCGTCGGCGGCGGTGCGCAGATCGCCGGACACGAGGGTCAGGTCGCTGGCCTCGATGGCCACGTCCGTGCCCGTGCCGATCGCAATCCCGAGGTCGGCCTGCGCCAGGGCCGGCGCGTCGTTGACGCCGTCGCCCACCATGGCGACCACCCTCCCCTCTTCCTGGAGGCGGCGCACGACCTGCGCCTTCTCCGCCGGAAGAACCTCGGCGATGACCTCGTCGATGCCGACCGTCGCCGCGACCGCGCGCGCGGTCACCCCGTTGTCTCCCGTCAGCAGCACGGGACGGAGACCGAGCGCCTTCAGCCTTCGAACCGCCTCCACCGAAGTGGGTTTCACTTCGTCGGAGACCACGAACACCGCCTTCGCCTCGCCGTCCCAGCCCGCTGCAATCGCTGTCTTCCCGTCCGCCTCGGCCTGCCGCCTGACCGCCTCGAGGGACTCGGACAGCTCCAGGCCCCACTCCTCCAGCAGCGCAGGACGTCCGGCCACCACCGTCTTGCCGCCAACGACGCCCTCCACGCCGAGCCCCTCGCGATTGCGAAACTGCTGCGGGGCGGCCAGCACGTCACTGGCAGCTGCGGCTATGGCCCGAGCGATCGGATGCTCGGAGGCGTTCTCGAGGGCACCGACCAGACGCAGCGCCACGTCGGCCCCGACGCCGTCGGCCGTCGCGACGTCGACCAGCGCCATCTTGGCCGTCGTGAC
>JACCTQ010000030.1 GCA_013812265.1 Actinomycetota bacterium | reverse complement strand
GTCGTCCATCAGGAGCGCGACCCGTCCGGCACACGGAGGATCGTGGAGATCGCGGAGCTCGATCCGGAGGACGCTGAGACGTACCGGCTGCGCATCGTCCACCTCGAGTGATCTGGCTGCTCGTCATAGGTGGCGCCGTGAGCGACCGTCCGGGCTTCGGTGAGGCACTTCGGCGCGTGCGGAGGGCTCGCGGACTGACCCAGGCGCGGCTCGCCGAGCGGAGCGGCCACACCCGCACGCACATCGCCCGGTGCTTCGGCTTACGAACTCGCGCCGCGACCACGGCGGTGCTGACCAGCAGGGGCGGCAGCTGTCCTCCGCCGGTCACGGAGGGCTTGCTGATGAACCTTGTTCGCTACTGCGCCCCCCGCATTCGGGCAGAAGTTCCTCCGGCCGGTCTGCGTCCGGCCCTCCCGTACGTAGAGCTCACCACCCCATGCTCGCGCTGTGGTGCGGGCTACGGCTCAACGAGATACGCGAGCTGCGCTGGCCGGAGGACGTCAACCTCAGTGAAGGCCACATCGATGTGAGGGAGGAGACCACCAAGACCCCCAGCGGGGCGAGGGCCGTGCCGATCGACTCGTTCCTCGTCTCGCACATCGACCGCTACATCCAAGACGAGCGTCCCAGCCGCATCCCTGGGCCGCTGTTCCTCAATCAGCACGGCCGCCCTTTTACGTACCACGGCTTCGCTAGGGTGCAGTCCCGCCTCCACGATCGCCTCAAGGGTGCGGGAGTAGCCGATTACAAGCTCCATCGACTTCGGCACACCTGGACGACGGCGGTCCACCGCTTGGGCGTGAGCGTGTTCGACATCCAGCAACTCGGAGGCTGGAGCGACCTCAACATGGTCCGCCGCTACACGGGCCAGAGGTCGATCGGCGAGCTTCGGCGGCTACCGAGCGTTACGAGCATTTACGGGAACGTGGTCTAGGTCTGATTACCAGTGCACCAGTGGACCAGTATTCCAAATGTCGAACCAGTAACCCTCTCGATGCTGTTCTCGTGCTCAGACTGGTACGACGGTGGGCGATACTGGACCTTCGCCCACACGTTAGTACTTCGGGTCGATCCCGCCACAGCGGCGATTTGCGAAGCGTGGGGGACCGCGGCCTGACGTCGGACCGGCTCAGGCACCGCCGTCGTCATCGTGATCCAGGAAGCCCTTTGGCTCCCATGTCTGATCCACTCGCGGTACGGAGGACGGCCGCTCGTCAGTGTTCAGGTCGACAGGCGGGAATGCGATCTTTCCCGTTCGTAAGACGTCATCTGTTAGCACTTTCTGCAGCTCCCCGTGCTTCGCTGCGAGCCTGGTGAGGAGGTCCTGCTGTTCGGTCAGGTGGCGCGAGGCCGGTCGACCAGAACCCGATCCTGCTTCCCGATGCCGTCGACGAGCTGGCGCAACGACTCGAACGTGTGGAGCACCAGCCACGAGTAGGTCGCATCGCTCTCCACCTGCCCAGAGGCGGCGTCGTAGGAACGCGCGTCGTTCAGCAGTGACTGCAGTTCGTCCATCAGTGCTGTGAACCGCCGGAAGGCCGTCATTCCCTCGGGCCCGCTTGACGCGTCGATCGCGTCGGCCGCGGCGCGCGACACGGCCAGCACGTCGACCGCCTGCTCAAACATCCATTGCGAGTGCAGGGCGCCCCGCTCCGACGCCGTCCACCAGTTGGTGTAGCGGCTGAGCAGCTCGATCCATCTCGCCGTGCGTCGTCGCCGCAGCTGCCGCTGCAGAGGCTCGATGGCCGCGAACTGCGGCGTCGGCAGCCCCGCTATCAGCTTCAGCGCGGCGTCGGGGTCGCGGTCCAGAAGACGACGCACCTCAGGCTGGCCGATCAGCCCGAACTGCAGCGCGACGCTGTCGATCGCGTCCGCGTAGGGCTGCCGCTCTGCCGCGCTCATGTAGCCGCCGAGCTCGAAGAGGCCGGCGATGACGTGCTCGCGGATCTGGGCCAGGGCTCTTCGGCCTTGCCGCCTCGCGCGACGAGCGCGTGAGCGAGGTCATGGTGAACGGCCTGCGCGGCGTGTGGGTGGAGCGCGACGGGGGAGAGGAGATAAGGGGTCTAGAACTGCAACGAGAACGTACGCGAGTGAGCGTGTCGAAGGTCCGTTGCACGGTCGTTTATCTCGCGCTGGCAATGAAGATTGCCCGAGTGACCGTCCGTGTTGATTGAGCCGCTCGCAACGCCTCCGACTGCGTTCGGCAAAATATCATGTAGTCGTCCAATGCCGTCCGCAGCCTGAAAAGGCCAAAGGTATACGTCCTCGAACTTTATGAAGCAGAGTACTTAGCTTCAGCGGCGCGTTTCGTAAGAACCAGGGGGAGGTCTAAAGGGATCACGGCGCCCGAGGAGACTAGGACTGGCGCATTTGGCCGCGCCTCCTGAGGAATGAGGGTTACTGCTCAGTCTCGCTTACTCCGCCTGTCTCTCTGCTAGGTGGTTTGAGGATTGTCACGCGAACACCGTCGAAGGAGCTGACTGCCGAACGTACACGGTCCCGGATGTCACGAATATCGACGCGATCTCAGCAAGCTCATCACGCTCGCGAAGCTGATGTGCACCGAAAAGGTGCTCCGTGAGCGCACGCCAGTTCACCTCTGAGACCATGTGGTACTGGCGACCCTCGACATCGAAGTACTTGAGATCCGCCCCGTAGCTGTGCTGCCCACGGACGTTGTTGACGTCCGCGAGGAGTCGTTGCATCGGGGTCAGCCCTCCGAGCTCGCCATGGCGACGGCGGTGATTGTACGAATGGGCGAAGTGCGCGAAGGCGATCGCGCGGGCGCGGTTGCTCGTGTACGGGCGGGCGAGGCCCACTCGCGCAGCAGGATCCCGATGAAGGCCTCGGCCTTGCCGTTCCAGCGCGGGGTGTAGCGCGGGATGCGGACGTGCTCGACGCCCGCGCCGGCCAGCACCGCCTGGAAGGCGGCCCCGTGGTCGTAGCTCCAGTGGTTGTCGGTCATCACCTGGCGGACGCGGCTGTCGTGATCGAGAAAGAAGCGCAGCGCCCGAGCGGTGAAGGCCGCGGCGTCGGCGGCCCGCTCGCTCCCCAGGCGTTCGCTGTAGTGGACGCGGCTGCGGTCGTCGACGGCGACATGGACGTACTCCCAGCCGGCCCCCGGCCCCGTGCGCGGTGGTCCGAAGCGCTTGCCGCCGCCCTCGGGGACGCGGCCCACCTTCTTCGTGTCGATGTGCACCAAATCGCCGGGGACCGGCCGCTCGTAGCGGCGGTAGACCGGGCGCGGCGGCCGGAAGAAACGCAGCCGGTGCAGCTGCAGCCGGCGCAGCACGACGTAGATCGTCGAGCGCGGGAGACCCAGCTCCCAGGACAGCCGCAGCGGACCCCAGCGCCGCCGGCGGCGGGCACGCTCGATGCGCCGCATCACCAGCTCCGGGGTGCGCCGCGGCGAGCGGTGCGGACGGCTCGAGCGCAGCTCGAAGGCCGCCTCACCCTCGCCCAGGTAGCGGTGCCAGATGATGTACGCGCGGGCGTGCGAGATCCCGACCATGCGCGCGGCGATGCGGACCGGGAAGCCCTTGGCGATGCGCTCGCAGAGCAGGCGACGACCGAACGGATTGAGCTTCGCCCTAGAGTGAGACACGAGAGAGCCCTCCTTGTGCTTCTTGGAGTCGGAACACCCCAAGCAAGCGCGGAGGGCTCTCTCCTTGTCAACAACCTCTATGGGCAGCTCAGCTAGCGCTGCGTCGGCCGGCTTGGGCCGTGCCGAAGGCGAGGGCCTCATCTCGCTCGGAGCGACTCTCAGGCATGGCTTGCGAAAGCTTTGTGAACGGATCGATGAGACCACGTGCCGCCGCGATGGCGGTCGCTTGGGGCCGAGTGCGTGCACCCAGCACGCGCCGGCACTGTGTGAAGTGGAAGCGAACGGTGCGCACCTGCAAGTGCAGCCGTGCCGCAATCTCCTTGTCCGTCAACCCACAGGCGGCCAGATGCAGGACCTCGTGTCTCCGTGGGGACAGGTCAAGCGAGGTCATCGCTTCGTCAGAGCTGCCAAGCTTTCCCGTGCCTCGGCGATGACCCGCTGCTCGCGCACACGCGCAGCCAGCCAGAGCGCGAGATAGTCCTCGAGCACCTCGCGCGTGATGCGTGTCGGGGACCTTCCCGTCAGCGCAGCGGCGTCCAACAGGAGCCGCAACAGACCAGAGCCGCCGCCGAAGTTCAGATTGACCTGCCGACGTGCGCGCGCGCTGCGCGCTCGGGTGCCGCCCTCGCTGTCAATAGTGCTCACTAGTAATACTAGTGACCAATAGTAGCGTCTTTCCCGCTGGCGCTGCGGTGCAGCAGCGACCGGCGGGAGGTAAAGACGATGGCGAGGCTTCTGCGCATCCTGCTCGTGACCCTGGCGCTCTCGCTGACCACCGCGACCGTGACCAGCGCCGCCCCGTGCGAGCC
>JACCTQ010000180.1 GCA_013812265.1 Actinomycetota bacterium | reverse complement strand
TGTGGACGGCCCTCCACACGTGCCTCTACACCGGGCGGGGCATGCCGGTTCCAGCGCTCCGTATCTCTACGCGAGCGGCTCGCCGAAGCCGAGCACGTACCCGTTGAGATCGCGGACGCGGATCTCTCGCATCTGCCACGGCCGTTCCGTAGGACCGTGGATGATGTCCGCGCCACGTGACACGAGCTCCTGGTGGAGCGTCCCCACGTCATCTACCCAGAGGTAGTCGCGGTAGTGGTCGAGCGCCGCTGCGACATCGGGTACGAGGAGCACCAGCGCGAGTCCGGTTAGTTCCGCCACGCGGGGCAGGGTACTACGCTACCGCGGCTTCCCCGAGCAGCGCCTTCACCTCGGCGAAGAAATCGGGGACGGGCTCCACCCTGTAGCGGGCGCCTAGCGCGAGCGTCTTCCGCCCTTCGGACGTCTCGACCGCAAGAACGACCGGCGCTTCTCCCGGGTACTCACGCACGAGCCCGGCCAGATCGCGGACGACGCCTGCGCGCACGCGGCGGGCGTCGAGACGAAGGCGCACCTCGTGTCGCTCGGGGGTCGCCTCGAAGGCGGTCACCTCCAGCGCGATGATCTTGGTCTCGCCCTCCTGCTTGTGGTCGACACGCCCCTTGACGACCAGTACCCGGTCGGCCGCGCAGAGCTCGCGCGCAGCGGCGTAGACGGAGTTGAAGACCACTACCTCCACGCTCCCCGTCAGGTCGTCGAGCCGCAGGAAAACCATCGGCTCGCCCTTCTTCGTCGTCAGCTGCTTGACCGCGCCGACTATCCCTCCGACGGTGACGACCTCGCCGTCACGCCGCCGCTCCAGATCGGACACCGGGCTGTCGACCTTCCGCCGCAGCTGATCGCGGACGCCGTGCAGAGGATGCTCCGAGACGTAGAGTCCGAGCGTCTCCTTCTCGAGCCGCAGCAGCTCGTTCTTCTCGAACTCCCCGGGCGCGATGGACGGATGGTGGCGCGGCCGCGCCTGCTCGACCCCGACATCGCCGAGGTCGAAGATCGACCCCTGGCCGGCAAGGCGGTCTGCCTGCTCGCGGGTTCCCCACGCGAGCGCGCTTTCGAGCACGGCGAGCATGCCCTGCCTGGGCGCGCCGGTGGAGTCGAGCGCCCCGCATTTGACGAGCGACTCGAGCGCCCGCTTGTTCGCCACCTGCGGGTCGACGCGCTCGGTGAAGTCCCAGATGGAGGCGAACGGACCACCTTCCTTTCGGGCTCGCACGATCGCACGCGCGGCTGCGTCGCCGACGTTCTTCACCGCGTTCAACCCGAAGCGAATCTTGCCCTCGACGACCGCGAAGTCGCACGCGGACGAGTTCACGTCGGGCGGCAGAACCTCGATACCCATCTCGTGACACGCGTTGACGTAGAGCGGGACGCGATCCTTGGTGTTCATGACCGACGAGATCAAAGCCGCCATGTACTCGCGAGGGTGGTTGGCCTTCAGCCACGCCGTCCTGTAGGAGGTGAGTGCGTAGCAGGTCGCGTGCGCCTTGTTGAAGGAATAGTCCTGTGACTGCTCCATGTCCTTCCAGAGCTGGTTTGCGACCCCGGGTGGGACGCCATTCGAGGCACAGCCCTCGAGGAACTTGTCCTTCAGGGACGCCATGAGCGAGTGAATCTTCTTGCCGATCGCCTTCCGCAGCGTCTCCGCCTCGGCGGGAGAGAATCCCGCCATCTCCTTGGCGATCCGCATGTACTGCTCCTGGTAGATGCAGATCCCGTACGTGGTCGCGGTCAGCGGTCGAAGCCGGTCGTCGATGAACGTCACCGCCTCCTGCCCGTTCTTGCGGCGGGCATAGACCGGGATGTAGCCCATCGGGCCCGGACGGTAGAGCGCCCCCAGCGCGACCAAATCCTCGAACTCGGTCGGCTTGACCTGGCGGAGCGCCTCGCGCATCCCGGACGACTCGAACTGGAACACCCCTGTCGACTCGCCGCGCGCGAGCATCTCGTACGTCTTACGGTCGTCCAGCGGGAGGGTGGTGATGTCGAGACTCTCGCCGACGAGCTCCACGGTCTTGTCGATGACGTCGAGGTTACGGAGGCCCAGGAAGTCGATCTTCAGGAGGCCCAGGTCGACCACGTCCCACATCCCGAACTGCGTCACGACCTCCTGGTCGGGCCCTTTCTGCTGGAGCGGCACGACCTCCCTCAAGGGTTGCGCGCCGATAACGACACCGGCAGCGTGAATGGAGTCCTGCCGGACGAGGCCTTCCAGAGGCTTCGCTAGATCGACGATCTCTCGCGCGACCGGGTCGGCGTCGTAGAGGCCCTTCAGCTCCTGCCCGGGCCGCAGGCACGCGTCGAGGCTCTGCCCGGGGCCTTCGGGGATCGTCTTCGCGATCTTGTCCACGACACCGTAGGGCACCTCGAGCACCCGCCCCGCGTCGCGGACGGCCGCGCGGGCGGCCATCGTCCCGAAGGTGATGATCTGCGCGACGCGATCGCGACCGTACTTCTCGGCCACGTAGTTGATGACGCGCTCGCGGCCCGCGACGGAGAAGTCGATATCCATGTCGGGGAGGTCCTTGCGGGCCGGATTGAGGAAGCGCTCGAAGAGCAGGTCGTACCGGATCGGATCGACGTCCGTGATCTCGAGGCAGTACGCCGCCAGCGAGCCTGCCGCCGATCCGCGACCGGGCCCGACGCTGACGCCGTTTCGCTTGGCGAAGGCGATGAAGTCCCAGACGATCAGGAAGTAGTCGGCGAAGCCCATCTCCTTGATCGTCTTCAGCTCGAAGCGCAGCCGGTCCTGGAGCTCCGGCGTCGCCTGCTCGTAGCGGCGCTGCATTCCCTTCTCGCAGAGCTCGACGAGGTAGTCGAACGCGTCCCGCCCTTCGGGCACGGGAAACTCCGGCAGCAGGATGCGTCCCAGCTCCATCGTCACGGAGCAGCGCTCGGCAATCTCCAGCGTGCGCGCGAGAGCCTGCGGGTAGGCGGCGAAATCGCCTGCCATCTCGGCGGCCGTCTTGAAGTAGAACTGGTCGGTGTCGAACTTCCAGTGGTTCGGGTTCTTCAGCGAGTCGCCCGACTGGATGCAGAGCAGCGCCTCGTGTGCGCGGGCGTCTTCGTGCCGGAGGTAGTGGACGTCACCGGTCGCGACAAGCGGGAGCTTGGCCTCGTCGGCCAGCCTCTCGAGCAACGGGTTGATGCGAGCCTGCTCCGTGAGGCCGGCGTTCTGGATCTCGACATAGGTCGAGTCGCGGCCGAAGATCTGCGCGAGCCGGTCGAGGTCGGATGCGGCGTCGTTCCCCCTCCCCTCCTCGAGTGCCTTGCAGACTCGTCCCGAGAGGCACCCGGACAGGGCCACGAGCCCGGGGCTGTGGCGCTCCAGCAGCTCCCAGTCGACGCGGGGCTTGTAGTAGTAGCCCTCGAGGTAACCCGCCGACGCGAGCTTGATCAGGTTCCCGTAGCCCTCGTTCGACTCGGCGAGCAGGGTCAGGTGTGCGTAGCCCTTCGTCTGGGAGCGCCGGTCGTCGGCGACGTAGACCTCGCAGCCGATCAGCGGTTTGACCCCCTGCTTCCCGGCCTCGCGGTAGAGCTCGACTGCGCCTGCCAGCGAGCCGTGGTCCGTGAGCGCGACGGCCGGCATACCGAGCTCGGCCGCGCGAGCGGCGAGCGCCGGGATGCGGCAAGCCCCGTCGAGGATCGAGTACTCGGAGTGGACGTGGAGATGGACGAAGGGCGTCTCGGACACGGGCGAGCCATTCTAGAAGTGCCTCAGGACCTCACCCTCGCCGGCGGCCCCAGCGGTGAGAATGGGACCGTGCACGAGCCGGTCAACGTCTGGGACTACGAGCGCCTGGCGGCGGAGTCGCTCGATGCCGGCGTCTTCGGCTACTTCGCGGGAGGAGCGGGCGACGAGCGGACCCTCCGCGACAACCTCGAGGCATACGGGCGCTGGCA
The DNA here is from genome assembly GCA_013812265.1 of Actinomycetota bacterium. Classification (GTDB taxonomy): domain Bacteria; phylum Actinomycetota; class Thermoleophilia; order Gaiellales; family Gaiellaceae; genus JACCTQ01. The sequence continues at coordinate 1,203 of JACCTQ010000180.1, read as the reverse complement.
CCTACGGCCCCGCATGCTCGTCGACGTGGCCGAGACGACCTCCGCGACGACGGTGCTCGGGACGCCCGTATCGATGCCGCTTCTGGTCGCGCCATTCGCCATGCAGGGAGCGCTTCACGCCGACGGTGAGCTCGGCACGGCGCGCGCCGCGGCCGGCGTGGGCACGATCATGTGCCTTTCCACGCTGGCGACGGCCGCACCCGCAGAGGTGGCCGCCGCGACTCCGGGAGCCTCGCACTGGTTCCAGGTCTACGTCTTTCGCGACCGGGGAGTCACGCAGAGCCTCGTGGACCAGGCAGTGGAGGCCGGTTTCTCTGCTCTGGTCGTCACCGTGGACGCACCGTTCCTGGGACGACGCGAGCGTGATCTGAGGACAGGATTCGCGTTTCCGGCCGAGCTCACCGCGCCGAGCGTGCTGGCCGGGGGACTCGCCTCACGCGCGATGACGCCGGTCGATCTCCTGTCGCTCATCGATCCCAGCCTCAGCTGGCGAGACATCGAGGAGCTCGCTTCGTCCAGCGTGCCGGTGGTGGTCAAAGGCGTACTCACCGCCGAGGATGCCCGCCTGGCGTGCGAGCACGGCGCGGCCGGAATCGTCGTCTCCAACCACGGGGGTCGCCAGCTCGACGGTGTTCCGGCGACGCTCGACGTGCTGCCCGAGGTCGTCGACGCCGTCGCCGGGCGCGTGGAAGTGCTGCTCGACGGTGGCATCCGCCGCGGCACGGACGTAGTCAAGGCGCTGGCGCACGGCGCCGGCGCCGTGCTGGCGGGCCGGGCGGTCGCCTGGGGACTCACCGTGGACGGCGAAGCCGGGGTGCGCCGCGTACTGGAGCTCCTGCGCGAAGAGATCCGGCTCGCGCTCGCGCTCGCGGGCTGCCCGTCGCCGAGCGCAGTGACTCGCGCGCACGTCTCGCCGGCACCGCGCTGAGCAAGCGTCGTATAGCAACCAGCGAGCGTTCTGAACGACGAAGCCGGGCATCCATGTCGTTTTCCACCACACCGGCCGGCAACGAGACGCTGCGCGAGAACGCCCCGAAGCGGCGCTCGTAGCGATAGAAGTTGTCGCCCGACTCCTCGCTCTTCCGCTCGCGCTGACCGCCGACCGTCAGCACGTTGTCGTCGAGCTCCACCGAGATGTCCTCCTGCTGCAGACCGGGAAGGTCTATCTTCCTTGACTTTCGGGGCCGCTGTTCCATACTTGTA
>JACCTQ010000014.1 GCA_013812265.1 Actinomycetota bacterium | reverse complement strand
GCCCGGCCGTGATCCAGTCGAACCCGAACAGGTAGTGCGCGAACACCGCCATGAGGCCCGCCGTGGCGAACGTCCCGACCACGCCGAGCACTGCGATCGGGGCGGCTGACGACCGGAACCGGCGCAGGCCGACGTGCATCCCGCCGTCGAAGAGGATGACGATCAGAGCAACGACCCCGACGCGCTCGACGTTGCGGATCGAGATGTGCTCGGACAGCTCGGGAAAGACGTCCGAGGCGATGGCAGCCGCGAGCAGGAAGAGCGCAGGCCCCGGGATCGGGAACCGCTCGCTCAGCTTGCTGGTGAGGAGAGCGAGCGCGAACCCGCCCGCCACGACGAGGACGATCGTCCCAAAGGCGAGCACCTCGTCCACGCGGGGACTCTAGTGAACCGGCCGAACGGCGAGCGGACAGTCGCGGGGCTGTCTGGCAGTGGGTCAGATGACCCACCACCGGCTGTCCAGACTTACACTTTCCTTACAGGTTTCTAATCCCTGACGTACCTCTTAGTTGCGATACTCCTGTCGGAACATGCGGAAATTTCTTCTGTTCGCAGCGCTCGCTGCCCTTTTTGTGCTGCCCGCCATCGGCTCGGCCGTACGCGCGGCTCCGAAGGATGGGACTCTCTCGATCAAGAACGGCGACGGCATGGTCTTCATCAACGGGAGCGGAGCCGTGATCGCTCAGGTGGAGAAGGTCTTCAAACCCGGTGGCATCACTCTCACCGACATCGTCGAGGAGGGGAGCGGCGCCACGTTCACCGGGTGTGAGTGGTCGAAGGAAACCGAGACGGCAAGCGGCGTAGGGACCGTGACCTACTGTCGCGGCACGAACATCCGCTTCAAGCTGATCGGCGGGCAATACAAACTCAGGATCACGAACGCGAAAGGCATCAACCTGAGCGCGGTGGGTCGGAGCCGGGTGGATCAGGTGCACCTCGACGGAGACGGGGAAGCGCTGGGCGATGACGACGGCACTTTCTCGTTCGACGGTGACCTACCCTACAAGTCGCTTCCGAACAAGCTCGACAAGTTCCAGCTCGGTAGCAGCTAAGCGACCGGGCTTCTGGCATCCTGGGCCGATGGCAACCGGGAAGGCGAAGACAGTTCTAATAGTCGAGGACGAGGCGTCGATCGCCTCGTTCGTCTCGCTCTACCTTCGAAAGTCGGGTTACGACGTGCGCACCGTCGCTACCGGCTCCGAGGCCCTCACTCAGGTCGCTGTTGACGCGCCGAGCCTGATCGTGCTCGACCTCATGCTTCCCGACATGGACGGAATCGAGGTATGCCGGCGAATCCGCCGTACAACGGAAGTTCCCATTCTCATGCTCACGGCACGGGATGAGGACGTGGACAAGATCATCGGTCTCGAGGTTGGAGCTGATGACTACATGACGAAGCCGTTCAATCCGCGCGAGCTGGTCGCGCGGGTGAAGTCGATCCTCCGCCGGTCTACACCTGAGCGCGCGCAGGGTGAGAGCGAGCAGATGCAGCATGGCGACCTGGTCGTCGACGCGGGGCGGCGCGAGGTCCGAGTGGGAAGCGAGGAGATCCAGCTGGCGCCGAAGGAGTTCGACCTTCTGTGGGAGCTTCTCGACCACCGCGGTCTGGTGCTGACGCGAGATCAACTGCTCGAGCGGGTATGGGGTTACACGTTCGCCGGGGATACGCGCACGGTTGACGTTCACGTTCGCCAGATTCGGCGAAAGCTCGGCGATGCCTCACCCATCGTGACGGTCTGGGGGGTCGGGTACAAGGTCTCGCCGGATCGAGCGACGGCGCCCGCCTAGCGCCGTGCTGCACTCGCTGCGATTCCGTCTGCCGGCGCTGTTCCTGGCGGGCATCATCCTGGCGGGTGCATCATCTGCCGCCATCGCGGTGGGCCTGTTCCAGGATCTGGAACGGAAGCGCTCGCTTGCCGAGCTCCGACGGGAGGCCATCGGCATCGCCAGCCTGTACGAGAGCCAGTTCCAGCGCTTCTTCACGAAAGGAGAAGAGCCTGAAAAGGCCGTCCTCGAACTCGAGCGGGCCACGGGAGACCGCCTCTTCTACGTCGGTGTCTCCACGACTCCGGGCGAGGATCCGCTCACCAGGACACCTCACCTATTGCCAGACGACATCGTACCGTGGCGCGCGAAGCTCATCCAGACTTTCGAGTTCGCCCTCCCCGGAACGGGCCAGGAGTTCCTCGCCGTTGCCCATCAGGTCAGGGTGGAGAAGCGAGCCTTCGGCGCTGTGATCGTCGCTAAGCCGAAGTCCCAGCTCCGCGAGCGCTGGGTGACCCTGATCCAACGGCTCGGGCTTGCTTTCCTCGGCGGTGTGCTGATCGCCGCTGGGCTGGCCTGGTACTTCGGGCAGCGCATCACGAGGCCCGTAATCGCTTTGGCAAGGGCCGCCGACGAGGTCGCTCGCGGCAAGTACGAAGTCGAGGTCCGCGATGTACCGGGCCGCGGCGAGGTCCGGCACCTGGCAGATCGCTTCAACGAGATGGCGTCACGCCTGCGTGAGGCGAACGAGCTGGAGCGGAACTTCCTGATGACCGTCTCCCACGAGCTGCGGACGCCTCTGACGGCGATCCGCGGCCACGTCGCTGCTCTTCGGGAAGGTGTCGCGGACGATCCGGAGCTCCGCGCCGAGTCGCTGGCCGCCGTGGCCGGCGAGACCATGAGGCTCGAGCGGCTGGTCGGAGACGTGCTGGATCTCGCGAAGCTCGAGGCGAACCGCTTCACGGTCCGGCGCGAGGAGGTCGACATGCAGCGGCTCCTCGACCGGGCGTACACCGGATTCGACCAGGAGGCGCGGCGACGTGGGATCGAGTACGACCAGCGCATCACCGCTCAGTCGACCATCGTCTCCGATGGAGATCGTGTCCTCCAGATCGTGACGAATCTGCTCTCGAACGCGTTTCGCTGGACGCCGGACGGCGGACGGGTCGAGCTCGAGCTAGGCGCCGATAACGGGTCGGTGTCGGTCGCCGTCGCGGACACGGGGCCGGGCATCAAGCCGGAGGAGCAAGAGCACATCTTCCGCCCGTTCTGGACGCGCGACGGGCGCGGGACGGGCCTGGGCCTAGCCATCTCGAGCGAGCTCGCGACGGCCCTCGGCGGGCGGATCGAGCTGGAGACCTCGCCCGGGAAGGGGAGCCGGTTCGAGTTGCTGCTGCCGGCCCGTCCCGCAGCCGCCGCGGCGCCCGAGAGCATCTGAAGCGGCTTCTCACTAGCATCGCGAGCGTGTCGCGGCCGGAGCCTGCTCAGCTCATCGTCCTGCCCACCGTCTACCGGCGCAGTCCCGTCAAGGCGGCCCTCGTCTCGCTTCGCCCGCGGCAGTGGTCCAAGAACCTGCTCGTCCTCGCGGGAATCGTCTTCGCGGCAAAGATCGGCGATTGGGTGCGCTGGAGCGAGGCGGCCGCAGCGCTCGCCGCCTACTGCGCGGCATCGAGCGCGGGCTACCTCGTGAACGACGTCCGCGACGCCGAGGCCGATCGTCTCCATCCCGGGAAGCGAGATCGCCCCATAGCACGCGGGGAGCTGTCCGCTCGAGCCGCGCTAGGGCTCGCAGCGGTGCTTGCGGTGTCCGCGCTCGGTATCACCGCGGTCCTGGGGCCCGTGTCCATGCTCTTCCTGGCCGGATTCCTCGCGCTCCAGGGGGTCTACTCGTTGGGGTTGAAGCACGTGGTGCTCGTAGACGTGTTCATGATCGGGGCTCTCTTCGTCATTCGCGCCGCGGCCGGCGCCGAGGCCGTTCGCGTTCGCATCTCGCCCTGGCTCCTTCTCTGCACGGCGTTGCTGGCGCTCTTCCTGGCGCTTGCGAAGCGGCGGGGAGAGCTCGTCCTCGTCGGTGCCCAGGCGACTCCGGGGCGGGCTGTACTCCAGGGCTACTCGCTCCAGCTGGTCGATCAGCTGATCGCAGTCGTCGCCTCGTCGACGGTGATCGCATACTCGCTCTACACGTTCACCGCCCACTCGCGGGCGATGATGATGACGATCCCCTTCGTTCTGTTCGGGATCTTCCGCTACCTGCTCCTGATCCATCGCCACGACCTGGGAGAGGAGCCCGAGCGCCTGCTCTTCTCCGACCGGCCGATTCTCCTCACCGTAGCGCTGTGGTCGATAACGGCGGCGACGATTCTCGCGCTGACGACCTGATTTCTTGGCTAGCGGCCGTTGGTGCTGCGGAGCACGATCGCGTTCTCCGCGGTTCCGAACGTCGCCTCCAGGCGGCTGAGCCGCTCGTCGATCGCTTTCCAACCCGAGCTGACCAGATCCACGAGGAGCGCGAGATCATCGACCCGCGCGTGTCGCTCGGCCGCGAACTCGCCTTCCAGTCGCTCGAAACGGCGAATCAGGTGCGCCGTGAGGCCACGTACCTCGGCGAGCTGCCGGGCAACCGGTAGGGCCTCGGTGCGCAGGCCCTCTTTCACGGCGTCGCCAACTCGCTCGGGCAAGGCGGCCTGGAAGTCCGCCACGGTCTCGGCCAGACTCTCGATCTGGTTCCTGGCCCGCTCGAGCGCACCGTCGACCAAAGCGGGATCGCGGTTCGGGTCGGCCGCGGCCGCAAGCCGTGCCTCGGCTCGCTGGATCGCCTCCTGATGCATGGAAGCAAGGCTAACGTGGGGGTCGGATGCGATCCTCCGAGCTCGAGTACGACCTGCCCGCGGAGCTCATCGCGCAGCGGCCTGCCGACCCGCGGGGGTCGTCCCGCTTGCTCGTGTTCGAGCGCTCGACGGGCGAGATCCGGCATCGGCGCTTCCAGGATGTGCCCGAAGAGCTCTCCCCGGACGATGTCGTCGCCGTGAACGACACACGGGTCGTCCCCGGCCGGCTGCGGCTCGAGCGACCCGGCGGAGGAGACGCCGAGGTGTTGCTGCTGGAACGTTTGGGAGCGAACGGGGAGTGGGAGGGGCTGGCGCGGCCGTCCAGGCGCCTCCGTGCCGGGCAGCGACTTGGACCGGTCGAGCTAATCGAGCCGCTCGGCGAAGGCCGGTGGCGGCTGAGGCTCGAGGGAGACCCGGACGGCGAGATGCCCGTCCCGCCGTACATCACCGCTCCGCTCCAGCGGGCGGAGGACTACCAGACGGTGTACGCGCGCGCGGCGGGCTCGGCGGCTGCACCGACCGCAGGTCTGCACTTCACGCCGGCGCTGCTGTCTCAGCTCCACGTGGAGCGGGTGACCTTGCATGTCGGGCTCGACACCTTCCGCCCGCTCGCCGTACTGGACCTGAAGCAGCACCGCATGCACAGTGAGCGCTACCACGTTCGCCGGGAGGTCTGGAACCGGGTTGCCGCTGCCCGGCGCGTCCTGGCTGTCGGGACGACGACGGTACGAGTGCTGGAATCGCTGGCGCGCGGAATGCCTCTGTCCGGCCGCTCGGATCTCTTCATCACTCCGGGCTTCGAGTTTCGACGCGTCGACGCGCTGCTGACGAACTTTCACCTGCCCCGGTCGACGCTGCTGGCGCTCGTGATGGCCTTCGCCGGGGTGGAGGAAACTCGGGAGCTCTACCGGCTCGGGATCGAAGAGCGCTACCGGTTCCTCTCCTTCGGCGACGCCATGCTGATCCTCCCGTGAGCTTCCAGGTCACCGCTACCGACGGCGTCGCCCGCGCCGGTGTGTTGACAACGGCTCACGGCGAGGTGCTCACGCCCGCGTTCATGCCCGTGGGGACGAAAGGGACGGTGAAGAGCGTCGACCCGGACGAGCTGCGGGCGCTCGGAGCCCACATCGTGCTCGGCAACACGTACCACCTGCATTTTCGCCCTGGTGACGACGTGGTGGCCGGACTCGGAGGATTGCACCGCTTCATGGCTTGGGACGGCCCGATTCTGACCGACTCTGGCGGATTCCAGGTCTTCAGCCTCCGCGACACGCTGCTGGCAGTCGACGACGACGGCGTCACCTTCCGCTCGGTGTACGACGGCGAGGCGGCCAGGTTCACGCCCGAGCTCGTGGCCGCGATCCAGGCCCGTCTCGGCTCCGACATCGCGATGTGCCTGGACATCTGCCCACCGCCGGACGTCTCGCGCCGGGATCTGGAGCAGGCGGTGCGCCGCACCGCGCTCTGGGCCGGGCGCCAGCTCGGTGCCCCGAGGGCCAATGGGCAGCTTCTCTTCGGCATAAGTCAGGGGGCCTCGGACGAGGAGCTCCGCCGTCGCTCGATCGAGCAGACCGTTGCGCTCGGCTTCGACGGCTACGCGCTCGGCGGTCTGAGTGTGGGGGAGTCGCGTGAGCGCATGTTCGAGACGGTTGGCTGGGCGGCCCCGCTCCTGCCGGAGGAACGACCCCGGTACTTCATGGGCATCGGCGACCCGGAGGGAATCCTCGAGGTCATCGGGCGCGGTGTCGACATGTTCGATTGCGTCCTCCCGACGCGGACGGCGCGGACCGGGTCGGCGCTCACGTGGGACGGGCGGCTCAACCTCCGCAACGCAAGCTACACCGCCGACCCGGGGCCGCTCGACGAAGGCTGCACCTGTCCCGCGTGCTCTCGCTTCAGCCGTGGCTATATCCGCCATCTCTTGAACCAGAACGAGCTTCTTGGTCTGCGTCTGCTCAGCCTGCATAATCTGTCGTTCCTGCTTCAACTGACCGCCGGCGCAAGGGCGGCGATCGAGCGCGGCGCCTTCGGATCCTTCAAGGACGACGCGCTCGACCGTCTCGGCCGCCGGCCCGAGGAGGCCTCGCAATGGGTCCACTGATCGTCATCGTCGCCCTGTTCGCCCTGACCTGGTTCCTGCTCATTCGCCCGCAGCGCCAGCGGCAGGTGGCGCAGGCGAACCTGATCGCCAATCTCGCCGTCGGAGACGAAGTCCTGACGGCGGGCGGCTTCTTCGGACACATCGAGGCGATCGGCGAGGACGACCTCACCGTCAGAATTGCCCCGGGTACGAACGTCCGCGTCGACAAGCGCGCGATCGCGCGCGTCATACCGGAGGAGGACGAGGAGGACGGGATAGACGGCGAGATCGAGAGCGGCGCTGCGCTCGACGAGGGGCAGGAAAGGGACTCTGCGGGGGCAATCCCTCGGTAACCTGAGAGCGCAGACGACATGAAAGAACGCCGATCGCATCTCATCCTCGTGGGGCTCATCCTTGTGGCGCTGCTCGGCGTCGCGCTGCTTGCGATCCCCGGCTCGCCG